>JQOA01000120.1 GCA_000753945.1 Smithella sp. D17
GTCGCAGGCGTCCTCAACGTATTTGTTAGCTACGCAATTGGGGTGTAGCTAACCGGTAAGGAAATGATCCATTATAATATTAGAGTTTCATAACGACCAGTAACCTAAAGGTCACACGTGGGGCAGCGTTCATCGCGTTTGAGTTTGAAGTACAGGGTAATATATACCGTAGAGAAAGATATCGTTACAATATGCTTCGTGATTAGTTGTTGTGATCAAAATGGTTGAGTTAAGAGTTATGAACCTGTCCCCCTGGATTCCCGCCTTCGCGAATGACAAGCGGTTTGAGTTTACGCGTTGTCCTGGGATAATTCGCTTTCATTGCTAGCCGGCATTCCCGAGCATGCGCCGGGGTTCCCTGCCGGGCTACACGGTCGGGCCCGTCGGCGGTCATAAGCCGTTTAAAGAGACATTCAATCTTGGGTAAAATATAGGGTACAATTAGAATCTTCTGGATTCCCGATCAGGTCGGGAATGACAAAGGTCTGCAAAGTGGCCAGGTCTGCCTGACCTTTGTGTCGAAAGAGGCTAAAAGGTAGCGCAATGGATTTTAAACGTTGATTTCAAAAATAATCCTTTCATAATTAACGGAAGGCGTAATATCCTTTTTCTCGTCTTTTGATCTTCGTTTTTCCACAAGACCAACTTGAGCGAGATATTTCACATCCATAGCAATATTCTTAACGTCTCTGTTTAACATTCTCGATAATACATGAATAGAAGACGGTTTCCGAGTACGAATTGTATGCAGCACTTCCATGCGTTTGGGAGACAAGGCTCGGCGAAAAGCTTCGACGCTGGTAAAATAAACACCAGTATCCTTCTTTATAATATTTCCTTTCTGAAGGGATTTTCCCGTTTCAACGAATTCGTTGAGGGCTGTTTGAATATCTTTAATCCCAACTTTAACTTTTTTTATCTTCATGAAGTCTCCTTTTGTAATTTTCAATGTCTTTAATGAAATCATCAGACAGCTTTTTTAGGCTTCTGAATTTATATGCTTCTTCTAAAGCGCCGTTGTGACGATGATGTCCTCTCCCTTCAGCGTTATCGTAACCCAATACACGTTGTCCGTTGACAATATAAACCAAAGAGTATTTGTAGCCATCTGGCTTATCGGGCGTTGGAGGGACAGCCCAAATTTTGATTTCAACGGTGTTTCCCAGTTCATCCGTGATCTTGTCATGTTTAATTATTTTCGCTCTCATTGTTGGTATCTTATGCCAATACGAAAAATAAGTCAAATTAGAAATTCAAATCACTTAGGGGGAAGGAGAGGAACATAACAATTATTTGTCATGATCAAAATGTCTGAGCTAAGAGTTATGTCTCTGCCCCTCTGGATTCCCGCCTGCGCGGGAATGACTAGCGGTTTGAGTTTATGCATGGTCTTAAAATATTCGCTCTTCATCGCCACCCGGGCATTCCCGAGCATGCGCCGGGGTTCCCTGCCGGGCTACGCTGCCAGGCCGTCGGCGGTCATAAGTCGTTTAAAGAGACATTCAACCTTGGGTAATTCATAACCGAAGGAGGAACGCATGGTATTTAGATTGCCACCCCGATTACATCGAGGGCAGGCATCCCGATAAATCGGGATTCGCAATGACAAATGAGGATTGCGACCAGGTTGTAATATCTGAGTCTCATGGGGTCTCACTAAAAAAAGATGCTTGATTGAATGCGGCAAATAGTTTATAATTGAACAAAAATGAAGAGGTTGGATTATGGGTAAAACAATAACATTGCGGATAGATGATGATACCTATGATATCTTCAGGACCGCTGCTCAGGCACAGAGGCGAACAATATCAAACTTTATCGAATATGCCACCCTTTCCCATGTGACTGAAGAAGCATTTGTTGATGATCATGAAATGGCCGCGATATTGAAGGACAAGGCTCTGGTTTCATCATTAAGAAAGGCCAAGGAAGATATTAAGAAGGGGAAATATCGAATTGTTAAATAGATTTGAAATTGCGGAGACGGAAACATTTCAGCGTGCCATTTCTAAAAAAGATATCAGTAAAATTTATAATAAA
>JQOA01000121.1:0-2730 GCA_000753945.1 Smithella sp. D17
GGCCATGTGCGTAATTACACCATCGGTGATGTAGTTGCCCGTTATAAGCGAATGAAGGGTTTCAATGTTCTGCACCCGATGAGCTGGGACGCCTTCGGCCTGCCCGCGGAAAACGCCGCTATCGAACATAAAATTCATCCATCGAAGTGGACGCACGAAAATATCGATCACATGAAAAAGCAGCTCAAGCGCATGGGCTTCAGTTACGACTGGGACCGGGAATTGGCCACCTGCGAGCCGAAATATTACCGCTGGGAACAGCTCTTCTTTATCTGGATGTATGAAAAAGGACTGGCTTACAAAAAACGCTCCACGGTTAATTTTTGCACCAAGTGCGACACGGTGCTGGCCAACGAACAGGTCGAAGGCGGACAGTGCTGGCGCTGCGGCACGGAAGTGCAGGAGAAGGTGCTGGATCAGTGGTTTTTCAAAATCACCGCCTACATCGAAGAACTACTGGATTACTGCGACAAACTACCTGGCTGGCCGGAACGCGTCATGACCATGCAGAAAAACTGGATCGGCAAAAGCTACGGCTGTGAAGTTGATTTTCCAATGGCCGCTGGGAACGGTGCCATCAAGGTATTTACCACCCGCCAGGATACACTCTTCGGCGCGACCTTCATGCTGGTTGCCGCGGAACATCCGCTTGTTATGCAATTATGCAAGGGCAAGGCCATTGAAAAAGATGTCCTGCAGTTTGTTGAGAAAGTCAAAAAGCAGGATAAGCTGATGCGGACTTCCGAATATTATGAAAAGGAAGGCATGTTTCTGGATGCCTATTGTAAAAATCCTTTAACCGGGAAAGAAATGCCTATTTACGCGGCCAATTTTGTTCTGGCCGATTACGGCACCGGCTGTGTCATGGCTGTGCCCACACACGATCAGCGCGACTTCGAATTTGCCAAAAAATTCAATCTGCCGCTGATTGTGGTAATTTCTCCGAAAGACAGAACACTCGAACCGGCGACGATGACAGAAGCTTACGTTGATGAAGGAATTCTTGTCAACTCTGGTCAGTTCAACGGAATGGAAAACACCAAGGTTCTGGAAGCCATCGCTGATTTTCTGGAAAAAGAAGGGAAGGGCAAACGCACCATTCAATATCGTCTGCGCGACTGGGGCATTTCCCGCCAGCGTTACTGGGGCGCACCGATTCCCATGATCAAATGCGCTAAATGCGGCATCGTTCCGGTTGATGAAAAGGATCTGCCTGTTATACTACCGGAAAATGTTAAATTAAGCACCGAAGGCGGTTCACCTCTTGCGGCTCTGAAGGAATTCGTGGATACAACCTGCCCGAAGTGTGGTGGCAAGGCCGCTCGCGAGACGGACACGATGGATACATTTGTAGAATCATCCTGGTATTTCGACCGCTACTGCTGTCCGGATTGCGACACCAAACCAGGTCTCGACCGCAAGAAACTTGATTACTGGATGCCGGTTGATCAGTATATCGGCGGCATTGAACATGCCATTTTGCATCTGCTTTATTCGCGCTTTTACACCAAGGTTCTGCGCGATTTCGGCGTGATTGGCGTGGACGAGCCTTTTACCAATCTGCTGACGCAGGGCATGGTCTGCAAAGAAACGATGAAGTGCAAAGAGCACGGTTATCTTTACCCTGAGCAGGCGGCGGATGACAAATGCCACATCTGCGGACAGGAAATAATTATCGGTAAGACTGAAAAAATGTCTAAGTCATTGAAGAACGTTATCGACCCTGACTATCTGATAAAAACATACGGCGCCGATACGGCGCGAATATTTTGTCTGTTTGCGGCGCCGCCGGAAAAGGATCTGGAATGGAGCGATCAAGGTGTGGAAGGCTCTTTCCGCTTTCTCAGTCGTCTGTGGCGCATCGTTGAAGAATATCTTGAAGACATAAAGAATGTTGAGCCTCTGTCCGGTGCCGTTGAGCTGGAAGGTGAGTTAAAGGCGTTGCGGCGTAAAACCCATCAGACCATCCGTAAGGTTACCATTGATATCGAAGACCGTTTTCATTTCAACACGGTCATCAGCGCGGTAATGGAATTAGTAAATGCTGTCTATCAAACTAAACGTCCCGGCAGCGATGATAAAGTGGCGCTGTCAACCGTGAAAGAAGCGCTGGAAGCGGCCATAATTCTGCTGGTGCCGATTGTGCCGCACATCACGGAAGAACTCTGGCAGTTGCTTGGTCATAAATATCTGGCTGCCAATGTTGTGTGGCCGGAATTTGATCCGGCGATTGCCAGTGAAGAAGAGATGACAATCGTCGTGCAGATTAACGGCAAACTGCGCAGCAGAATGACTGTGGCGGTGGATGAGGACCCGGAAAAAATAAAGGCAAACGCGCTGGCTGATGAAAAAATAAAATCCATGACCGCGGGGACACAAATAAAGAAAGTTATTTACGTGCCTAAAAAACTGGTCAATATTGTAGTGAGCCAAGCTGAAAACGAACTGAAGTGAAGTTTGTCCCTGCCCCCTGAAGGTGGCGGGATAATTCGCTCTAAGATTTTCCGAGCACTACGTTTCGGAAAATCAAGGCTCATTAAAGCGTAAGGCGTAGTGAGATTCTCTGAGCTATAGCGAAGAGTAAATCGAACTATCCAATAACCAAAGGTTATTGGAAACTATCCCCGAAGCGAAGCGGAGTGGGATCGAGACTTGCGAAGGATAGTATAATGAAAAAATTTTTTAACATCTTAATAATCTGTGTTTCGTGCGCCATTCTGTTCGGGTGTG
>JQOA01000121.1:2740-5012 GCA_000753945.1 Smithella sp. D17
TGTGGCTATTCATTTACATCACGTGGAGAGTCAATAGATAACCATATTCAAAAAGTTTACGTGGAATCATTTGACAACAAAACAGCGCAGGCGGAAATAGAAAATTACGTCCGGACAGCTTTTATTAACCAGTTTATTCAAAATAGCCGTTTTAAAATCACATCCAGTGCGGAGGGCGCGGACGCGGTTGTAAGGGGTAAAATTCTTAATCTTAATACATCACCGCTTTCATATATAAAAGATGGTCTGGCAGCCGAAGAACGGGCAGCGGTTATCATAGAAGTGATTTTTCAAGATAATTCAAACGGCAAAGTGATCTGGAGCGCTAACAACATGACACAATCGGTTGATTATAAGCTCGACGAGGATATCAATCTGCTTTCCGCGACCAGAAAACAAGCTCTGATGAAATTGGCCAATGACTTGGCAGAAAAAGCCTTTAACCTGATGATGTCCGGATTCTAGTGAGACTCGCTAAGAGCGAATGAAATGAAGCTCGAAGCGTTAGTCGAACTATCCCAGGAGCGAAGCGACGCGGGATTTGAGACTCGAAACGTCGGAAATGCCGTCTTAGTCAGAAAAATTGTAGTCATACCGGTCCCGCATACGCGGGATTGCACTCCGGTCGGCAGATGTCGTTTTGATGAAATATGGACAAACAATAATGAAAAAATACTGGATTCCGTATCGCGCTTCGCTGGCATTTATCCGGCGTATGCAGGACGGAATGACAAAAGTGGTTTATGACCCCTTCAGCTCAAAAATTTGGCCGTTTCCTTATATTGCCCGTCAATGAAGAGAGGGATGTGCTCAAGTTCCTTTCCTCCGATACGAATAATTTCATAGAAACAAAAGATCTTTCTTTATTCCTGAAAAAATTATCCTGCAAATATTTAATACTAATTGATGGTGAAGAAGAAATCAGTTCTAGTGAATCGTCTTTGTGTCGTCTGCTGAAGCCTTTCGAGGATAAACATGCCGGTGTTGTTTATTCGGATTTTATGAGGCGGGAAGGGAAAAATATCTTTAAAAATCCGTTGATAGATTATCAACCGGGCAGTATCCGCGATGATTTTAAATTCGGACATCTTTTGCTTTTATCCTGTGAGGCCGTCAAATCTGTTCTGCAAAAATACGGCTCGCTGCCTTCTGATGAGGATGCGGCTTTTTACGATTTGCGTCTGAAAATTTCCACTGACCATAAAATAGTTCATGTGCCGGAATTTCTGTACACTGTATCCACGGAAAATCAAAAAAAGACAAAAAAATCCGGTAAGCAGACAGAGGCGCATTTTGCTTACGTTGCTAAAGAAAATTTGATTCGTCAAAAAAAGCTGGAAAAAATAGCGACAGATCACCTGAAGCGCATCGGAGCATATCTGCCTCCACGTACAAAAAGCGTGAATAAAGAACAGAATGACTTTCAGTGGAACGCCAGCATCGTCATTCCCGTGCTCAATCGTAAAAAGACGATTGCCGCCGCGCTGACCAGTGCCTTGGAACAAAAAACCGATTTTCCATTCAATATTATCGTTGTGGACAATCATTCCACGGACGATACCACTGATATTTTGAAAAAATTCGCGGCAAAATATCCTCATATCCATCATATTATTCCCACGAGACACGACCTTGGCATCGGTGGCTGCTGGAATGAAGCAATCTATTCGAAGTACTGCGGACGTTATGTTGTTCAACTCGATTCCGATGATCTATACAGCTCGCCGCAAACACTGCAAAAAATCGTAAACACTCTGCGCCGGGGCCGATACGCAATGGTTGCCGGTTCTTACACGATTGTTAATGAGAACCTTAAAAAGATTCCACCGGGTCTTATTGACCACAGGGAATGGACGCAAGCCAATGGACATAATAATCTATTGCGCGTCAACGGCATGGGAGCACCCCGCGCTTTCGATGCTTCCGTGATTCGCCGGATAGGCTTTCCCAATGTCAGTTACGGCGAGGATTACGCTGTGGCTCTGAGGGTTACCCGTGAATATAAAGTCGGAAGAATTTATGACAGCCTATATCTCTGTCGCCGCTGGAAGAACAACACGGATGCCGGACTTTCTATGGAGAAACAAAACGCCAACGATTTTTATAAGGATAAGCTGCGCACCACGGAAATTGGGGCCAGAAAATCAGCAGGTAAAGAAGAACCTTTTTTCAACAAGGAAAGAATTTTTGCCGAATTTGATGGAGGAAAAGATTTATCGTTGGCCTTGCTTTGCCAAAGCCTTTATGATTCGCAAAAGAAAAGCTGGCCACG
>JQOA01000121.1:5034-7265 GCA_000753945.1 Smithella sp. D17
ACTTGCCGATGCCTGCCGTGACTTAAATGCCGTTAATAATAGAAAGCTATCAGGAAAATATAAAGCTTATCTGCAATACAATTCCGCCCGCGCTATAAGCAGCGGAGCAGCGGTTGATGCAGAGTCAATTAAGAAAAGACCTTGCTTTTTATGTTATGAAAATCTTCCAGTGGAGCAGAAAGGAATTTTATACAGAAACAAATATTTAATTCTTTGTAATCCGGCGCCGATTTTTAAAAATCATTTTACAATAGTTGCACTACGGCATGATCCGCAGGAAATTGCTACATCGATAAATGGTCTTTTAGATTTAGGCGCCGATTTATCCGGTTATGCTGTTTTTTATAACGGGCCGGCCTGCGGCGCTTCCGCTCCCGATCATCTGCATTTTCAGGCGATTCCGAAAAACAGCCTTCCTTTTTTCCTGGAATTTAAAAAGCTGTTGCCTGTTAAAAATAAGCTTTCTGTTCGATACAGCCGGTGGAAAGATTTTGATCGTTCTGTTATTTTGCTGGAGTCGCAAAGCACTGATGAGTTAACAAAACAATTTCTTGATTTGTATAGAGTGATGCAAAGGATACTTAAGACAAATAAAGAACCATTGGTTAATGTCCTTTGCGATTATTCAGGTAATCGCTGGCAGTTGGCTGTCTTCCTGCGTCAGAAACACCGTCCGAATGCCTATTTTGCGAAAGGCAAAGATAGAATATTTATTTCTCCTGGCGCCGTTGATATGGCAGGATTTGTAATCACGCCGCTTCTGGATAATTACAATCATCTGGATTATAATGCCATTCGCGAAATTTACCGGGAAGTATCACTACCGGAGAATGTGATGAATTCAATAATTAAAGAAATTGTAAAGGGAAATTGAAAATGTTTTTTACCGAAGATATAATTGTAGACAGTTCGATGAGTTTTTCCGAAGCGATAGAAGGAATAAATGCGCCACTGGAGATAATCGATCTCTTATCAATGATAGATGTCTGCTACTATTCTTTTGACGGCAGAAAGCATCAGGGACAAATTATCGTCAACCGGGAACTGGAAGATGATGTTTATGACCTATTTAACCTTATTGAAAAGATTTTATTTCCTGTGGGAAAAGTTGTCCCCATCGTCGCTTATCAATGGAATGATCATAATTCCATGGCGGATAATAATTCTTCATCTTTCAATTTCAGGGTTATTGAAGGAACAACAAAATTATCCATGCACTCGCTGGGGAAAGCTCTCGATATAAATCCGGTGCAGAACCCGGTTGTTTATCCCAACGGCGTGGTTGCGCCGGCAGGTGCTAAGTATCTGCCGGAAGACAGAGGAACCTTCACGGCAGACAATCCCATTGTTCAAGAATTTCTCAGGCGCGGCTGGCACTGGGGCGGGAATTTTGAGCAGCCCAAAGACTATCATCATTTTGAAAAACCCTGAGAATTATTTCGGCCGGGCGACGATGATGCCCGTGAATTTTTTATTGGATTTTAAATAGGCAACGAGATTTTTTTTGGAAATGACGACATTGCCTTCTTTGCTGGTAGCATGTAGCAGATGCAGACTTTTCCCCTGCCATATGGCAAATCCCAGGTGTGCAACGTCCAGTCCTTCCTGGTTTGTGGTAAAGGCAAGGATATCGCCATTATATATTTTTGATCTTTGCGTGGTTACTTTATCTTTGTCAATTACAGAGAAAGTTTTGCGGGAAAGTTTCTTTTCTATCGCTGACATTCTGGCAAGTTGCGCTTTATCTTTGAGGGGCGTGTATAACTCTTGATGAGCAGTAATAAAATTAATTTTATTTTGTTGAGGTTTGCCGCCAAGACGACTGGACACGTCAGTTAAAATCCCCTTTTTTTCATTATCGCGCAACCAATCAGTGAAATAATGCAGGCGTGAGGAATAGTCATTCATCTTGCCCTGCCGGTAACGGATTGATTTTAAATTTTTTCTGAATTCTGTTCTTGAAATTTTTCCGGAAGAGGCGCAGCGGGCGAGGGCCAGAACCGTTTCCACAAAAGTTGTGCAATCAAAAACGGATACATTGACAATCAGTTTTTCTTTGCCACGATTTTCAATCGTTCCTGTTTTGTAAGGCTTATTGATAAAAAAAAAAGCCGATTTCTATTATCAGATTTCCGTAAGACAAATTGTCAAATTGTTTCACTCTCATGGTAATAAGCTTTTCCTTTACTGATTTCTAAATGATTATTCGGAACAAAGCAAATATTAAGATG
>JQOA01000122.1 GCA_000753945.1 Smithella sp. D17
TGAAAAACTCTTTTCGCCCTTCGCCATCCAAATCTGTTGTCGGTTCGTCAAAAAGGAAAATATTGGGGTGCATTGCATAGATGGAACTGACGGCTAGACGTTGTTTGTATCCTCCTGAAAGCTTGAATGTTTCCTTGCGCCTCATATCCCATAAACCCATGAAACGCAGGGCTTCATCCCGGCGGCTGATGATCTCTTCTCTAGGCAGACACAGGTTTTCACAGCCGAAAGCCACGTCATCTTCCACCCGCATCATAAAAATTTGACTTTCCGGATTTTGAAAGACCGTGCCTACCGTCCTGGCGATCTCGCTCAGAGGCTTTTCCGACGGGGTGAAGCCATTTAATTTGACCGAGCCGTTAGATGATCCGGCAAAAACATGGGGAATAAGACCGTTCAGACAGTAAAGAAGGGTCGTTTTTCCTGATCCTGAAGCGCCGCGGATCAAAACCGTTTCGCCAGATTCGATTTGCAGACTGATATCCTGCAGAGAAGGAGCATCCGCGCCTGGATAGGTATAGCTGAAGGAGTCCATTGTAATCATATCAAGCAAATCTCACTGTTATTTCTAAAGTCTTGTGCACCAAATTTATTTAATTTAATTAAAATTTCACTTCCAGTCCGCCAAACCATGATCTGCCGGGCGCTACGTAAGATGAAAAATAAGATTCATTAAAAATATTATCGACGGAAAAAGATAACGTGGCAAATTTGGTGATCTTATAAGATACTTTTGCGTCCGCTGTTAAAAAAGGATCATAGGATAAAAACACATTATTTACCTGATCCGTGTTGGTATCTGATGAGTAACGCTTGCCTACATATCGGCCTGTTAAAGAAGCGGAAAAAGATCCTACTTCGCACGCCGCTCCCGCATTAATCATTGTATCAGGAATATAAGTCATACGTTTCTCTACAGAAGCCGGATTTGCACTGTTTTCTTTTATCCTGGCGTCGGTATAAGTGTAGTTTGCAAACAGCCTTACATATTTATCGAAGCGCTGCTCGATTTCCAGCATCACACCTTTGCTTTCGGCCTTACCCGCATTCATGTATTTCTTTTCTGTTGAAGATATTGTCGTGGTATAAATGAGATCCTTCATATAATTTTCAAAATACGTGGCGCTGACTTTTGCCCCTTTCCAGAGACCCTGTGTAATTTCCGCGTCCCATGATCTCACTGTTTCGGGATTCAGGTCGGGATTGCCGCTGTAGGTCGTAGAACCAGAAACATAGGTGCCGAATAATTCATAAACCGAAGGTCCCCGGAATGCCTGTCCGGCGGATGTTCTGAGCGTTGTACTTTCAAAAGGTTTATAGACCAGAGCCAGCTTCGGACTGAACGCGGAGTCGCTTCTGGAGTCATAT
>JQOA01000123.1 GCA_000753945.1 Smithella sp. D17
ATATTATGTAACTTACAGGGGTGGCCAACAAGGTCTGAGATTATACCCTTTGAACCTGATCCGGATAATGCCGGCGTAGGGAGAGAATAAAAGGTGTATCTATCCGTTTCCCCTTATAAATTGGCACTCTTCGAACGCAAGCTCTCGATAGGTGGTGGCGTTTGGGGAGGCGGCATGATGTTCAATTGCATCGTGGTGCAGGAGGCCGGCCGACAATTACTCGATGAATTTGATCTCAAAGGCTCGGAATATGCACCTGGGTATTATATCCTCGATGCCGTGGATGTCACGGCGACATTTATCCATAAGGCTGTGCGGGCTGGTCTGAAAGTCTTTAACCTCATCGACATGGAGGATGTGGTGATAAAGAACGATCGCGTGGCCGGGCTGGTCATCAATTGGGGCGCGGTTGAAACGCTGAAGTGGCATGTGGATCCCATAACCCTGCATGCCAGATATGTCATCGACGGCACAGGCCATCCAGCTAACGTCACTGAGGTACTCGTGCGGAAAATGGGCGTTAGATTGAATACCAGCACTGGCGATATGGTGGGCGAAAAATCCATGGAAGCCGAACAAGGCGAACTGCAAACCGTGGAAAATACCCGTGAGGTTTATCCCGGACTTTATGTCAGCGGCATGGCGGCCAATGCGGTCTATGGCGGTTATCGTATGGGTCCTGTCTTCGGCGGCATGCTGCTTTCAGGCCGCAAAGCAGCCGAAGAGATCCTGGCGCGCTTATGACTCCCGCAGACGGACAGAAGCCGCTCCGAGCATCCCTGCGGCGCGGGCTTTACCTGATATTGACCGAACCGCGCGACGGATATGAAGCGCTCTGCCGGTGGGCTGTGGAAGCCGGCCTTCCGGCTGTGCAGTTACGCTATAAAGGCCATGATGAGCATGAACATCTTGCTCTGGCGCATGCCCTGCGGCGGATCACCGCGGGCACCGGCACGCTCTTCATCGTAAATGACCGGCCGGACATCGCGCTCATTTCGCATGCTGACGGTATGCATTTGGGTCAGGATGATCTTCCAGCAGCAGAAGTCCACTACTCATCGGCCCGACCATGCTGCTGGGTCTTTCCACGCATAACATGGAGCAGGTCACAGCCGCGAATGCCGCACCAGTGGATTACATCGGTTTTGGGCCCCTGTTCACTACCAATTCAAAGGAGCGGCCTGATCCAGTGACAGGGCCGGATGCATTGGGGGCCATGCTGGCCAAAAGAAATAAAATAGGGCTGTTGAAAAAAGTTCATCTGCTTTGTTACGCTGCAAGCCGCGCCGCTCAACGTATTTTCATATACGCCTCGCGGTGCGGCTTTTTGCGTGCCTGGCATCTAAACATTTTTGAACAGCCCTCAAATTGATTAGGTATACCGACCTTTGCTATTTTTTCTTCTCCCAATTGCCGCCGTCGTTTTGCACCCACCAGCCGGACTGAGATTTTTCTCTCCAACTGTTGGCGAATATTTTCTTGATCTGTGGCACCGAGTCCGAGCCGAGCTTGTTCGCGCTGGCGATTTCGCTGTAAAGCGCCGCGCGATCTTTGTTTTCCTGATCGATAAGTTTATTGACCAGGCTTCTTTCCTGCAGATTTAATCCTGCCGTATCTTTGGCCTCGATCAACCCCTTGTTGTTTTCGCCTAGCGCACCCTTGTCATAGAATGTCTTCAACTGCGCGTACCGGCTCTTAATCGATTCCTTGATGCCGCGGATAGCGGGGGTTGACACATCAATATTCACTTCGGCGTATGCCGGTCTCGCGCCGAACATGAAATCCAGAGAACTTGTGGGGCCCGGCTTTTCCGCAGGCGATTCCGGGGTATTGGTACGGATATCATCAACGATCTTGTCCGCTGCTTTCTGAACTTCAGCCGCCGGGAAATAGATGTTTACGGTAACGCAGGCAACAATTACAAAAGCTGCAATATAACTGATTGCTTTGAATGTTTTTTTCATAAATCCTCCTGTTTCAAAAAGTGTTTTGTATTTTAACACAATTTATTTTTTACGGCACGTTCTTTGTTTCTTTTTGTGATTTGGTTATTCTGCTCATTCTTTCGGCCATATCCTTGAAACTGATATAATTATCGGGATTCTGATTGACAATATCTACTCCCCGGAACAACGCCTTTCTTACAAGATATTCTTTACCCGAGTCGTGAACAAGTCCCCGCAGCTTGAAGATATCATCCTTCAGCGTGCATCTCATGCCGATTTGGCTGTAAGGATAATCTTTGAAAAACTGGTTTACGCCGCTGTTCAAGATGGCGGAAATCGCTCCGGAACCGGTGCTGATGATAGAAAGATTATTAATCGCATCAACGCTGATCAGTTTCGGCACACTTCTGCTTGTATCCGTTTCGATCACAAGATCAAAACTGGACGGTTGACCGTATTCCATCGAAAAATTCTTTAACGATCCTTTGATCAGACCTGTCATCCGTCCCACCTTGAGGCTCGACGTGAGCTTTTCCAGATCGATATGATCAAAACCGGCATCGGCTCCAAAAAACTGAGATGCGGAAAATAACCGGCCGGCAAAAATGTTTTCTATTTTGATTTGTCCGCCGAAGGACTGCGCGACAAGCGCACCGCTAGCGGTCCACTTTCCATTCTGAAAAATTATGGAAGGTAATTTTCCGTCAATCATTCCGGATAAAAGCACCGGCTCTTCCTGTTCTACTATTTGCTCAATATTAATATGTCTGACGACAATGCCTGTTTCCGCGCGCATTTCCGGTCGCAAAAGATTTTCCGCCCTGAAACCCGCAAGGCTGATTTCACCATCGAATATTTTAGCGTTGATCGGATCAGGCAGGATAAACCTGTTGCCGGAGAATACAACCGGCATAGCAAATTTGCTGATCCGGATATTATCCTTTTCCAACAAATCAAAAGCAACGGCGCCGGTCTTGCCGCCGGAAGAAGATGCGGCAGGAGTGCCGGTAAAAGCAAGATCGTAGGGCAGTGAAACGTTCAGCCCGGTCAGTTTCAGCGAGTTTGCGGGCGAACGCACAGCGATGCCGCGAAGGGCCAGATCACCCTCAATCATTTTTTGCCGGTCGGATATCAGAGCCGTGAGTTTTAAATCCGCGTCGCCTTCGATCTTCAAATCCTTAAAATTGGAATAATTCTGACTGATATAATTTTGCGCGGCAACGCTAAACAGACGCGTAAGCAAAATGCTTTTTGCGTTGAGTGAAATGAGATTTCTGTCGGGCGACATATCAGCGGAAAATTTATAATTGCCGGTCTGAAAGAGATCGCCGGTTCCGACCAAAGAAAGCGAAAAAGGTTTTTGAGCAAATGCGCCCTGCGCGGAAATCTTGGCTTTTTTGCCCTTGAAGTCCTGATAATAGGTCCCCCAGAGAAACTCACCGATTGCGCAGTTCATGTTGAGATTGAAACCGCCTTTGCGGCCTTTGCCCGGCGCATCCAAATTAAATTCGATTCTGCTGTTCATCTTTTCCGCGGCTTTGGAACTGTCAGGGGAAGCGAAGCCGCCCTCGCGAAGGTCAACAATTGCTTTCGCCTCCCATAGCAGAGCATCGTCTTCCTGTCTGCCCCGGCTTTCTATTTGAAATCCGCTTTTACCCTTAAATGTCCAGTCGCGATAATTATCGGGCAGCAGCGGTTTTACAAGGCCGCTAATTCGCGCGATGTCCAGGGACGAGGTATGCAAAGACGCATTCCAAACCAGCGGATTGGCAGTTACCGAAATTCCGCCTTTCAGCAATCCGATGTCCGCGCCTGATATTTCCAGCGACGTAAGAGAAAAACCGGACGTCTTCTGATCGTATGAGGCATTGAAATGCGCCTCGATATTTTTAATGGCAAGTCGTTCTTTGCCTTCTCCCTGAGTAATATTACTGACTGTTGCGCTGGCGCCGTCCAGAGAGATCATATCACCGTCCAGTTTGAGACCGGATGTGAACGCTCCGTTATCGAGTTTTATGTCACTATATAAACTCTTATCCAGAATAATCCGAAACGAACCGGAAGCATGAGGCGCTGGCGAAAATCGGGCAAGGTCAAGCGCCGTTTCCAGTGAGCCTTCGACGGCAGTGCTTCCGGAAGTAATGATAAAACCGCTTTTCCCGCCGAGATGACCGCCGCCCTCAGGATTAAAATCATTTATGCTCATATTCATGCCGGACAGAGAATAGATTGTCGCATCCGCTTTCAAATCCAGCCGGCCGTTTTTTACTTCCAGAAGATGGACCCGCGGCAGCTTTTTAAGGGTTTCCAACGGGTTGGTTTCCGATTTTTCTTTTTTCAGGTAAAATATAAATTTCGGATCGGCAAGAACCATCTTCTCTATATTGATTTTCCACCAGCGGCTTACACTGCCTTTGATATCCGCCCTGGGCAGAGAAATCACAAAACCTTTTTCCTTCATTTCCCTGATCTGCAGGCCACTGATATGGCCGCCTAGATGACGATCAAGATAAATGTCATCGACATGCAGATAAATACCGGTTATGGGCTGCGCATATGCCGCCAGCTTGTTAACGGCGCGGGGTGACTGCAAAAGGGGAAACAGTCCGATAAGCACTGCCGCAGGCACGGTAAGAATTAAAATGATTATGGTAATGACGAATATTTTCTTTTTCATTCTATGTTATGAGTGAGACCGCAAATTCCGAAAGGCACCATTTTTAAAATAGGTATTTGTTAAAATACTATTTTATCCCAAAGCCGTCAAGAAATGAAGTTTGTTGCTGTAACTGTAAGAAGCCTATAACATATCTTCGAAAATATCGACCCCACATACGCGGGATAAACTCCGGCCGGCGGTGCGCCCCTCAGGTTAAATCCATCATTCTCTTTCCTCCCTTGAGGGGAGGAAATTAAAAGGAGGGTGAAGTATTTTTAAATATTCCCCTCCCCTCAATTCCGGCACAATCCGGCCATGGTGCCCCCATGGTGACCTTTAGGTTATTCAGGGTATATCCAGTCATAGTTTGTCATTGCGAGGAGAGCCTTGCGCGCCGTGGCAATCATCTTTTATTTTGTCATACCGGCGTAGGCCGGTATCCAGTTTTCTTTTTTCTGGATGCCGTTCTTCAACGGCATGACAGAGGAACATTATTTATCGATTGATTTTAAATATTCAATCCGTTCAATCAGCGGTGGATGGGAATAATAAAACCAGACATACAAAGGATGAGGATGGAGGTTGGACAGGTTGTCTTTGGCCAATCGCTTGAGGGCGTTAATCATGGGCTCTGATGTTCCGGTTAACTCATGAGCCATCTTGTCAGCTTCGTGTTCATACCGTCGTGAAATAATAGCGCCCAGGGGACTAAAGAAAAATCCTATGCAACTCAAATAAATAGAAACCAAAAGCAATCCGGCGTAAACAGGCGTGTATTTTAATCCGAACGCGCCATATAGCGGCGACCAATTCACAATCAGATAAACAAAATAGAGCCCGACAAGGGATAAAACAATCATGAATATTAATTGCTTCAGGATATGCTTCTTCTTCCAGTGACCGATTTCATGGGCAAGCACCGCCAGTATTTCTTCATGAGAATGTGAATCCAGCAAAGTGTCGTACAGAACGATGCGCTTGGTCTTGCCGATGCCGGTAAAATAGGCGTTGGTATGCTTGGAGCGTTTGCCTTCATCAACCTGAAAAATTCCTTTGGCCTTTAATCCGACTTTGGCCAGCAACAACGTGATTTTTTCTTTTAGCTCTTCATCCTTAATCGGTTCATACTTATTAAAGAGCGGCGCAATTAATACCGGATAAAGCCACATCAGTAATATTTCGAACATGGTAAAAAACACCCAGGCCCAGAACCACCAGCTTTTCGGCAGATAAAGAATAAAGGCCATAAAGGCGGAAAGCATTACTCCCATTAAGACGGCGGAAATGATCACAGACTTCACAAGGTCGGTAAGCCACAGCTTCCAGGTAATCGTGGAAAAACCGTATTTCTTTTCCAGAACAAACGTGTGGTAAATGTCGAAGGGAATTTCCGCGACACCACCGATTAAAGACAGTACCCCGAAAAAAATCAGCGCCTGCCAGATTAAATGCCACTGCAACCCAAAGAGTTTCCCGACAAGCACCGGCAGTAAAAGAAACAATATGGCAAGTTCCAGAATGTCTTCGACTAAATCTTCTTTAGTTTCCAGACGCGAATTGTCATAAGTATAATCCACCATTTTCGCCAGAGTTGCTTCATCAATCACACCCTGAAAAACAGGTGGAATCTCCTTGCCATGCTCGCGTAAATGCCTGATGTTGAGTTGCTGTAAAATATAACGCCAGATTATCCGGCCCAAGAACAAAATTAAAAATAAAACTAAAAGCGTATTTTCCATAAATTACTGATCTTTGTGAAACTCCTCTCTTAAGGAAACCACCATCCTTATATTATTAATAAGCGTCCGTCCTCTTCACTATATCCATGATGAAAATCAATATTTGTTTTTCATCAACCTGATAAAACAAACGATATTCTCCGATTCGATACCGGTAAACATCTTTAAATTCACCTTTGAGTTTCTTGATATTTTTGCCAAAGAAAGGATTGATTCTTAATTGGGGATAAACGTATGTTTTGATTTTATTATAAATTTTACTGATATCTTTTTTA
>JQOA01000124.1 GCA_000753945.1 Smithella sp. D17
GGGTAGTTTAATCCGAAATGTAAGTTAGAAAAATCATTAAGGATATTTTATGAACGAAGCACGAGAAAAAAGACGACATAAAGAAAAAGGTTTTACTTTAATTGAAATTCTCGTAGTTATGGTAATTATCACTCTGCTTGCTTCTTTAGTAGCGCCAAGACTTTTTCCTAAATTAGGTAAGGGAAAACAATCCGCGGCAAAAGCGCAAATTGAGTTGCTGGAACAAGGTTTGGATCAATTTCGACTGGATTCAGGAAGATACCCCACAACACAGGAAGGTCTAAGTGTATTAGTAACAAATCAGAATATTGAAAATTGGGAAGGTCCTTATTTGAAAAAAAGATTGCCTAATGATCCATGGGGTAAACCATATAATTATCAATGTCCCGGTACTCATGGTGAATATGATTTATTTTCATACGGAAGAGATGGTGCTATCGGAGGCGAAGGTGAAGATAAAGATGTGGTCAGCTGGGAATGAAGCACCAAGGTACAAGAATAATAAAGGATGATAATTGTGCGTAAGTACATTATAATATTTTCTGTATTGTTTCTTTTTTTGGTAATTGCGTATGCGCAAGATACAGAGAAAAAAGAAAATGTTCAAAAAAATGATTCAACGGTTCTTGTGAATAGTGATTCCCCCATGTCGGTGGTGCAGAAACCGAGCATTCAGGAATCGAAACAACGTCCTCCGATCCCGCTGCCGATGCAAACAACTGTACCGCGAACATCGGGAATAAAAGTCCCCGGCAACAAAGCTTTTTCCGGCAACAAGCCTTTGCCTCCTGAATATAAATCATCTTTGGATATAGCACCAACTACTTCGATAACAAGAACCAACCCGGCAATGCCGCCTCCGCCGGATGCCGCAACTAACAAGGTATTAATTTCCAAAGGAGCTATCAGTTTAAACTTTGATGATGCTGATATTTATTCGGTTATCCAGACAGTTTTCAGCGAAATATTAAAAGTAAATTATATTATCGATCCGAAAGTGAAAGGCAGAGTTACCTTCAGATCCATTGCGCCTGTCCCGAAGGATAAGGTTCTTCCTTTGATGGAAGTTATTCTGAGGCTCAATGGTGTGGCGGTAATAGAGGAAAATAGTCTTTACCGCATCATACCCATAAGTGATTTAGCCCGTGAGCCTTCGGCCATAAATATGGGAAGAAGCGCGGAAAAAGTTGACATTAAGGGCAAGGCATTGTTGCAGGTTGTGCCTATTGATCATTTGCAATCATCGGAGATAATAAAACTCATTACTCCATTTACGTCGGTTAACGCTGTTGTCGTGGATGTTCCTAAAACAAATCATATTATTGTTGTGGATACTGATGCTAATGTCAAACGTCTTCTGGAATTGATAAATATCTTTGATTCAGAACAGCAGAAAAATAAAGGTCCGCAAGTATTTGTTCATCATGTTCAGAACGGCAAAGCCAAGGATATAAGCGCGTTGCTGCAACAGATATTTTTAGGTTCCACGACTTCCGTACAAACAACTACGGGCAGTGCGTCAAAGTCAACGTCTTCGCCTTCTTCCTCATCTGCACCTGCTACACGGTCAAATGTTCAGGGAACGATAAATCAAGGTAAAACAGAGAATTTGGTTTCCGATCTGGTTAAGATATATTCCGATGATATATTGAACGCTATTATTATTCTGGGCACGCCTGAAGATTACGAAGTTATAAAAGGAACGATTGCCAAACTCGATATTGTTCCCCGGCAGGTTTTAATTGAAGGCGAGATAGCCTCAATTCAATTGACTGATAAAATGAGTTTAGGCTTGGCCTGGTCGCTGAAGACTAACGGTCTTAATATGAATCCAGTGACAATATCGTTAAACCCCTCTGCCTTAAGCAGTGATACTTCAAAGACTGCCGGCCTTTCTTTGATCGGAATCGATTCCGGAGGATCAGTAAGAGCGGTCATCAATGCACTGGCTTCGAAATCAAAGGCAAAACTTTTAGCATCGCCTCATATCATGGTTTCAGATAACCACGAAGCGCGAATCCAAGTCGGGCAACAGGTCCCCATTCCCACTTCGCAATTTTACAATACCGCAGGTGTGGCGTCAACACAAACGACAATTCAGTATAAAGACATTGGAATAATTCTTAAGGTTAAACCGCAGATTAATGACAGCGGTCTGGTTGCACTGGAGATATCCCAGGAGGTTTCTACCTATTCAAAGGTGGAACTTTCGGGTCAAGATGAAATAATTCTAAATAAAACCGAGGCTACGACAAATCTTGTCGTGCAGGATGGACAGACAATAGTTATCGGCGGATTAATCAGGGAGGATGATTCCAAATCAAGACAGGGAATACCCTTTATATACAAAATTCCGCTGCTGGGCTATTTATTTGGCAATACGGATAACGATGTATCGAGGTCGGAATTAGTAATCATGCTGACTCCACACGTAATTAAAAATCAGCAGGATGCCAAAATCATTACAAATGAGTTTACGGGTAAAATGAGTGATGAAGAAATGAATAAGGAAATTAAAAAAGGCATTCAAATAAAGGTGGAAGAACCGAAAAAGTAGGGTGGATGAAGTCCAGATACGATCGGGACGAATCCACCGAATATTGGAATAATGGTGGAACCGCTGCGCTTGTCCCACCCTACAAATCATCCTTCCCTATATAGATTATGCAAAAAACACAATATTTAGAACCAGAAAATTTCCCCAAAGTTCCATTTGTTCTGGAAACACTATCTGTGCGTTTTATTCGCGAAAATAAGATTCTTCCTTTGGAATTTAAACAAAATACTTTAAAAATTGTCATGGCCGATCCGGATAATCATGAGGTTATTGATGCTCTGAAGATAGCCGTTTCCCACGACATCGAAATATATATGAGCGATGTCAGGGCCATCGAAGATTATATCGAAAAATTTTACACACAGGAAACTCAGGAGATCAGCAAACTCATCGAAAATATCGAAGATGATTCCCTTCAATTTATTCATGAGGAAGAAGACGATGTCGGGCATTTGCAGGATCTTGCTTCGGAAGCGCCGATTATCCGCTTGGTCAATATGATCGTTACCAGAGCCGTGGAAAACAGAGCCAGTGATATTCATATTGAACCATATGCCGATGAGATGAAAGTGAGGTACCGTATCGACGGAGTTCTTCACGATATAGAATTAATTCCGAAAAAACTGCAAGCCGCAATTTTTTCCCGTATTAAAATTATGGCAAAATTGAATATTGCCGAACGGCGTCTGCCGCAGGATGGACGTATAAAATTAAAGGTAGGCGGCTCGGAAATAGACATCCGTGTTTCCAGTGTTCCGGTTTTATATGGCGAAAGCCTTGTTATGCGTCTGTTGCACCAGGAAGGCATTTTGATCGATATGGAGCAACTGGGCTTTCCTTCCGATACCCTTCTGACTTTTAATAATATAATTAAAAATACTAACGGTATTATTCTTGTTACCGGACCTACCGGCAGCGGAAAAACAACCACTTTATATGGCGCGCTGGATAAAATAAATTCTTCCGACAGAAAGATAATTACCGTGGAAGATCCGATTGAATATCATCTCAAGGGAATAAACCAGATACAGGTCAAACCGCAAATCGGGCTTGATTTCCCCAATATCCTGCGCCACATCGTCAGGCAGGACCCTGATGTTATCATGATCGGCGAAATCCGTGATCTGGAAACCGCGGAAATAGCTATTCAATCCGCTTTGACCGGCCATCTTGTTTTTTCGACGTTGCACACTAATGATGCGCCGACGGCAATTACCCGCCTGATAGATCTCGGCGTGCAAAACTATCTTCTGGCGGCTACGGTTCGGGGTATTCTCGCCCAGCGTCTGGTGCGCAAAATATGTCCTGATTGCCGCGAAATTGACAAACAGGCAACGGATGATGAAAGAATGAATATTGACGGGAAAGATATTACCTTATTCAAGGGAAAGGGGTGCGAAAAGTGCGCCCAAACCGGATTTTACGGACGATCAGGTATTTACGAGCTTCTGGAAATTGATAGTTCGATTCACCAACTGATTATTAAAAATGCCGATGCCCGTCAGATTCGGGAAACGGCAAGAGAAAACGGAATGCGTACTTTGCAGGAAGATGGTCTACTTAGAGTAAAGTCAGGCCACACGACGATTAATGAAGTTTTCAGAGTAACTCAGGAGATTTAATTGCCGGCGTATTCTTATAGCTCGACAACCAGAGAAGGCGTTATCAGGGATGGCGTCATTGAAGCGCATGATGAAAAAAGCGCTCTGGCCATGTTGAAAAACAGCGGTGTAATTCCGTTAACGATAAAATTACAGAAAAAAAGTTTTAGCGTTGAGAATTTCGGCTTTAAATCGGCCAAGAATGAAGTGCAAACATTTACCACGGAATTATATGCGCTTCTCGGTGCCGGACTTCCTCTGGACCGCAGCCTGAACATTCTTGCGGAAATCACAGAAAATAAAAAGATGAAAGATATAATTTCCTCGATATTGAGATCGATCAGAGAGGGAAGCACTTTTTCGGATGCTTTGGAAAAGCATCCCCATATTTTTTCCGGTTTGTATGTGAACATGATCAGGGCAGGGGAAGCCGGCGGTGTATTGGAAGTTGTGCTGGAAAAACTGATTGATTTTTTAGAATCATCAAAAGAGCTGAAAGACCACATTTTTTCCGCCTTAATTTATCCGGCGATTCTGGTCGTTACCGGAATATTATCGATAATCGTTTTGGTTACATATGTTTTGCCGAAGTTTTCCGTTATTTTTCGTGATCTGGGAACACAGTTGCCTTTGCCGACGCAAATACTCATAGCTATCAGCAACTTTATTATAGCTACATGGTGGATCATTATTTTGATTATTATCGTGGGCGGGTTTGCTTTCAGAAATTATATAAAAACGGAAAAAGGCAGATACAATTGGGATGCCCTTAAAATTAAAATTATGGGCGATGTTATATTGAAACTGGAGACCGCCCGTTTCTGCCGGACATTGGGCGCATTGTTGCGTAGCGGAGTGCCCCTTTTGCAAGCCATAAAAAATGCCAAAGACATCGTCGGTAATTATGTAATATCTTCAGCCTTGGACAAAATATCATCAGGCATCAAAAAAGGCCAGGGAATAGCGAAGCCTCTTTCCGATGCCAAAATATTTCCTCATTTAGCCTTGTCCATGATTAAAGTTGGAGAGGAAACAGGACAACTGGATACCATGCTGATAAAAATAGCCGATACGTATGAAAAAAGTCTAAAGGTATCTATTAAAAGATTTGTCAGCTTTCTGGAGCCGGCTCTGATTTTGGGAATGGGGTTGTTGACTGGATTTATTGTTATTTCCATGCTGATGGCAATATTCAGTATAACGGATGTTCCTTTTTAGGGTGAATGGTGAAAAGTGAAAAGAAGATTGTTCAGTTGAGCCGGGGTTTTACATTTATTGAAATAATGATAGTTATTTTTCTGATGTCATTAATTGTCGGCATTACAACAATTTTCTTTGCCAACACGCTGCCTTCGGCAAAGCATAAAGCTACGGCGAGAGAGTTGATTGCCACTATTAAGTATGCCCGTCATTTGGCTTTTGCTAAAAATGAAAAACAGATAATTAACATCGATCTCGATGCAAAAAAGTATTCCATAGAGGGACGGGAGATAAAAACAATTCCTTCTGAACTTTCGATAACCGTTTATGGAAATGAGGTGAATGCAAATCCAGTTCGGCAGGGCAAATACATTATTAGTTACGATACGACAAATGGAAGTGACTGGAGCTTTATAGAACTTGCCAGAAAAGAAAAAATAATAACGATTAAGTCAGATCCTATAATGATAGCTGAAATTACCGATGATAAAAAAAAGTAGAGTTATTAAAAATAAAGGCCTGCTGATTATCGATAACAGTAAGGGTTTTACCATATTGGAAATTATGGTGGCGCTGGTTTTGATCGCAGTTGTGATTGTTTCGATAGTTGAACTATCGTCGGCGAATTTAAGGAATCTCGCCTCCAGCAATGATCAAATCGACGCTCTGATTTATGCCAACACCAAAATGAGGGAAATTCTTGATTCGGAGAAGTTAGAGGATAAAGCGTGGAACGAAACGGACGACAATGGATATTCCTACGAAATTACGATTGTGGAAAATTTGAAAGAACGAACGGATTCTCTGGCTGTTAAAATGGAAGAAATCACACTGGTAACAAGCTGGATTACCGGCAACAAGAAAAAACAAATTGTTTTGAAAACGGCAAAAACTGTTTCCAAATCCGATGCTTTAAAAAGCATGGATAATTCGAAAAAATTAAATCCTTGATGGGGGTACGTTGGTCAATTGAATAGCAGCCGGGGCTTTACACTGCTGGAATTGCTTATTTCCATCACGATGCTGGCGCTGATTACCGGCATTATGGGCTGGACTTTGAATATGGCTCACCGGACATTGGATAAAGGCGAAAGAAAAATACACTATCTGGAAAGAGAGAAAATATCTTATTCTCTGGTAGAATCGCAAATTCAATCATTATTTCCATATCAGTATGATGATGAAGGTGAAAAGAAATTATTTTTTTTCGGCGGGAAAGATAAATTAATGTTTGCTTCTAATTATTCGCTCTGGCGGGGTACAAGGGGAAATACATTTGTGACATACGATATACAAACAAATGAAAAAGGGAAACAGTTTCTTCAAATAACTGAACAAATCATCGGTCTGGAAACAAAAGATGAAACCATTCTTTTTGATGATTGCACCAGTATTAATTTTGAGTATTTCTTAAAAAATGCGTTTGAGGAAGGCAAATGGGTGGACCAGTGGCCTGCGGATGAAAAGGGATTGCCGGATAAAATAAAAATTAATATTGCTTATAATATAAAAAAAATTGCCCTGATGGTTAACCCGCTGGTCAAGCCAACAACGGCATTATCGTCATCCGCAGTTATTACTAAATGAGAAAGACAACAGTTATAAGTTTTAAGGGTTATATGCTACTTCATAAACGAAATAAATTTTGCTTAGAAAATGGCAAGAGGCAACTTTTGCGCAGAGAATCGGGCGTTGCTTTGATTATTGTTTTATGGGTAATGGCTTTGCTCATAGTTATATCGCTTTCTTTTTCCGTGATGGCCAGAACAGAAGTATTTTCGACAGTAACCTTCAAGGAACAAATGATCAATAAATATTTGGCCGAGGCCGGAATGCAGCGGGCAATTATGGAAATATTTTATCGCAATGCAAACAAAAACAACCAAATTACTTTTGCCGGGGAAGAAGTATATCATACCGACGGAAAATTTTATTATGGTGAAATGAGCAACGGTTATTATAAGATCAGTATCAATGATGAATCAGGTAAAATTAATATCAATACCCTGAATGATTCTTCAGGAATAATCTTGGATAATCTGCTGGTTAATTCAGGCGTGGAGAAAGAAACGGTCGACACGATTGTTGACTCCATTTTAGACTGGAAGGACGCGGATAACCTCACGCGTCTGCATGGGGCGGAAGATGATTATTACATGAGTCTGCCAAATCCTTATAAAGCAAAAAACGCGAATTTTGATAATATGGAAGAACTCCTTTTCGTTAAAGGCGTTACTCCGGAAATTCTTTACGGCAATGAAGAAAAACCGGGTTTGATTAATTTCATCACTTTACATTCCAATGCTAGTACGATAAACATCAACACCGCAGCGCCGGAAGTATTAAAAGCAATACCTTTTATGTCTGATGCTGATGTCCAGCAAATAATCGACTATCGCAATGCCGACAACACAAAAAAAGATGGTACTAATATTCAAGCGGCATTGGCTGGAGATTATGCGAAGATTTCTCAATATATTTCCACCAGCGATTCTAATGTTTTTGCTATCGAGGTGCTGGGTTATAAAGAAAAAGATAATGATAAAAAAGGTTACCCGCTAAAGGCGATAATTATAATAGAAGGGAGCGAACGTTACCGGATACTTTATTATCAAAGTCCGGCAAATATAAAGAAGTCATAAAATATGATCGATTATAAAAATAAACTTAATTCTATTTTAATATTGTTGGAAAAATACGGTCAGTTATTGTGGAAATATTTATCATTCAGACTAGACGATAATTTTTTCTCTATCTCCAAAGTTGTCTGTATATCAATTGAAGCCAATGGCATTTATCTTGTTCATGGAACAAAAATATTATGGAAAACATCAATTAAGTATTTTAAGAAATTTCCACTGGAAGAAGATAAAGCGCTTACTCCCGAATATCTTGCATCAGTGGTTTCCAAAGCATTGGATGAAATGGGAGCACGTAAAGCTTCCTTTTTTCTATGCATCCCAAGATCATGGACAATTGTGCAGGTGGCCGAGTTTCCCGTAACAGTCAAAGAGAATCTGGCGAATGTCATTTCTTACGAGCTTGATCGGCTGACTCCGCTGACTCCTGAAAATGCCTATTACGATTATAAAATAATTGACGAAACCCAGAAGAAAATAAACGTCTTATTAACTGTGGCAAAGGCAGACCGGATAAATTCTTTTCTGGAAGCTCTCCGCAGTAAAAATGTAAAGATTGAAAAATTGAGCGTCAGCGCGTTTGTTATAAAATATTTTATTAAAGATATATACAAAATAAAAAATTCTATTTTCATTTCGGTTAACGACAGGGCTTATGAATGCGGTGCGATAATCAATGATTTCACTGTCCATTGCATATCCGGCGAGATACAGAATCTGGATGATTCTCAAATTGATCAAATCATTAAGGAAACTCGTCCGCTCATCGATATTTTCACAAAAAGCGGCAATCCTGAAAAAATTGTAATCCATGCCGACGAAAAATATTATAAAAAGTTTTCCGGAAAATTATCCGGATTGCCGGTTTTTAATCTTAATCGGGAGAATAAACTTGGTCTACTCAAAGGCAACAAAGATATTTCTCCTTTTGCTGTTGGATGTTTTTTAGAAACTGTTGCCGCCGATCATAATGGATTTAATTTATTGTCCGGTAAAAATGGAAAACAAGAAAAAATGCCGTTCATTACAACCGCAATATTACTTGCTGTAATTTTTTAATCGGAGCTTTTTACGTCGTCTCTCCGATTATTAGCGGACAAAAAAGTATCGAACAGATAGATGAACATATAAATTCGCTAAAACCCGAAATAAAGAAAATAGAAGCGTTAAAGAAAGAAATGGATCTGATATCATCAGACATTAAAACCATTAACAACTTCAAGAAACACAGCATTCCGACAATTGATGTTTTAAAAGAACTCACGAAAATATTACCGGATAAAGCATGGCTCACACGGGTGCGCGTTACCGAAGATTCAGTCGAACTCGAAGGTTATGCGGCGTCGGCTACGGCAATAATTTCCAAGCTGGAAAACTCCAAATATTTTCAAAAAGCCGAATTTGCGTCTCCTACTTTTAGAGATCAGAAGCAAAATAATGAGCGCTTTGTGATTAAGATGGAACTGAAAAATGAAAACAAACCTAAGAAACAAGAAGCAATAGGCGCAACCAATGAAAAGAAAAAGTAAACTTTTAATCATCTCCATACCTCTAATTATTATTCTGGCCGTTGGGGTAATTTACGAATACGGAGTAATGGGTATTCGTGAGGAAGTAAGTTCCATTAACGATTTAAAGCTGTCAAAAATAAAAACTTTACGAAAATATACAGAAGCGATTGCACAAAAAACTAATCTGGAAAAACAAATATTGGTTTTGAAAGACACGCGCAAGAGTGAGGATGCTAAAATCATGGCGGCGCAGACGCCGGCTATTGCCGCGGCTAATCTGCAAGATTCTGTTAAAGGTATTATTGCCGGCAGAGGCGGAACTATAAATTCGGAAAGAGTGGAAAAACCCGAAGAATTAGGAAAGTTCAAAGTCACGAATGTTGTTTTGGATATTGTTTTTCCGGATCTGAGAGCTCTCTCCGACACTCTTTTTGCAATTGAAACGCAAACCCCTTATCTGGTGATGAAAGAACTGGATGTCCGGGTAAGAAATTATACAGATCCCAAAGACCTGATCGTAAAACTGAAAATTGCGGCATTAACAGGCGGGCAATAAAAGATGAATCTGATAAAAGTATTTTTAAAAAATATTAATGTTTTAAATTTATTACTTTTAGTAATGGCAATCTTTTTGTTTTTTGAATTGGATGATTCTCTTATCGATAAAAAAAACGAATTTACAATTTCCAAACCAAAAGAAGTTTTGATTGCGAGTGAAGAAAAAGCAGCAACCGAAAGCACTGCTACTTATTTGGATTATGCTGTAATTACGGAAAAAAATCTATTTCACCCGAAAAGAATCATGATATCGGAGAAAACAGAAGAACAACTGGCCAAACCGGAAATTATTCTTTACGGGACTTTGATTACAGATGACAAAAGGGTTGCCTATATCGAAGATAAAAAAAACCCTTATTCCACGCCGGGCAGAGGGACAAGACAAGTTGCAGTTAATGAGGGAGGAATGATTGCCGGATATAAATTAGCGAAAGTTAATACCGACTCTATCGTGCTGGTTCATGGTGAAGATAAAATAACAATTACTTTGAATATTCAGAAAGAAAGAAAGTCCGGAGAAGCGACAGCGAAGACAATGTCGCCTGTTACTGTGCCTTATTCGACATCAGGGCCGATCCCCTCAACATTTCAACCGCAATCAAGGCCGACGCAGCCTAATATGCCTCCACTACCGCCAAGGCCTGCACGGCCAACGCTCAATTCAAGATGAGGTTATCCTATAAAAAAGAAGTGGCAAAGTAGCCGTGGTAATTTAAGAAGCAATGTCTTATCAAACACAAAAAAAGTAATTCAAACAAAGTTTCGCAAGTTGGATGATAGGATAATTAAGAAAATAGTAGATAAGTATTTAATCTGAAAATATTAATGAAAAGAGCATATAAACTTCTAAACAATACTTATAACAACTTATTTCTTTCCCTGACATTTTTTATCATACTTATTTTATCACCGGCGACTTCTTTTGCTGCTGATTCTCCTTTCATCAGTCCTGCAAATTGGGGAGAAACCGGCTTAATGGAAACACCAACAGCGAGAGTAATGGATTCCGGAAAATATCGTATCGGTTTCAGTCAGGTAGATCCTTACCGTTATTATTATGGTACGGTGAGTCCGCTGCAAGGCTTGGAAATAAACGGCCGGGTAACGGAGATAATAGGTGTAGAGTACAGCCCTATTGACCCCCGTTGGAAAGATTACGGCAATTATAAAGACAAGGCTTTCGACTTTAAGTATCAGTTTGTCCGCGAAGGAAAATATTGGCCGGCGATAGCCTTGGGAATAATGGATCCCCATGGGTCAAGGATATACAGCGGTCAATATCTGGTTGCCAGCAAACAGATATTCCCATTTGATTTTACAATCGGCGTCGGTAATGGCAGGTTTGGTGAAAGACCTCTGCCGGAAAAAGAATTTGGAGTGGAAATTATCAGCGACTTCAGTCAGTGGTGCTCGGACGCCCAAATATTCGGAGGAATCGAATTCGCGCCGTCAAAATATTTTTCTTTTATTGTCGAATACAATCCTATTCAATATGAAAATCAGACAAATGATCCGGCGCAGAAAAAATATTTTACGGATTCGGTACCCTCGAAAATTAATTACGGTGTGCGTTTCAAGCCGGTGGATTGGGCTGATTTAGAGGTAAGCTACCAGCGCGGTAATCAAATCGGCGTCAATTTATCTTTTGCTTTCAATCTGGAAAAGCCGCTGATTCCGATTTACGATATGCTGTATGCGGAAAAGGAGGAATATAAAAAGGATCCGCTTAGCGTGCGAATCGGCCGCGGCCTTTACGAGTCCGGTTTCCGTGATATAGGTATTATGATCCAAAATAATGAAATATGGGTGGAAGCGGCCAATGACCGTTACTATTACAATACCCGCGCGATTGGTGTAATCCTGCAAATTCTCGATCAGCTTTTACCTGACGGCATCCAGCGCATTTATGTTATTTTAGTGGAGCGAGGCATACCGATAATATCATTTGCCACCGATCGGGAAGACCTCTGTAATTTTGAAACCGGCGTTTTTAAGGTACATGAATATTTATCCCTGACAGAGATTAAAACAGACATTTATGAAATGCCGGAGATGCCCCTAAGCCATAGGCAATATTTTACTTACGGCCTCAAGCCGGAATTTCAGCTATTTTTAAACGACCCTTCGGGCTTTTTGAAAATGAGAGCCGGCGCGTCGGGATGGTTAGCCCTGCATCCATGGAAAGGAGCGTCGTTAGTGGCTGGGGCGGAAGGTTATCCGGTTAATAACATTTCTACAGCTAATGAACCGTTATCAATCCCTGTGCGTTCGGACTATGTAGAATACCTGGAAAAGGATTTGGCTTTGAGCAGTCTGATGTTTGAGCAAACAGGAAAAACAAAGCATGAAATTTTCGGGAAGATTGCCGCCGGATTATTGGAGACCGAATATGCCGGATTGGATGCCGAGATTGCCGTTCCTTTATTTAAGGGACGAATTTTAGCAGGCCTTGGCGGATCTTTGGTGAAGAAGAGGGATACAGCCAATCCACTTGCATTAAGCAATAGTGATTGGGATGATCATTATGACACCGAATTTCTCAATGCGCGATTGAACCTGCCCGAAGTGGAAATGGCCTTAGATGTTAAGGCGGGTAAATTTTTAGCCGGAGATAAAGGCGCGCGTATAACCATTTCAAAATTCTTCTTCAATGGTGTTGTTCTTTCGGCCTGGTACAGTTTGACAGATACCTCCGGCTTTAGTGATCCGTATAATAATGGTTATCATGATAAGGGCATTGCCGTATCCATTCCTTTGCGCATGTTTTTGGGCAGGGATTCGCGCACCGTTTATGATTATTCTTTATCGCCATGGACAAGGGATGTGGCGCAGGATATACGGCATCATACATCGCTCTTTGATTTTATCGGCCGCAACAATGGAATATACTTGCATAAAGACAGCAAACTGTTGCAGACAGACTCATATTATGCAAGCAATGCGCGGCGTGATAGGCAAGAAGAAATGCCCTGCGTAAATAGTGGTCGTGAAACCCCTATTTCCATAACGAAGATTATGGAAATAGGCAAGTTGAACAATCCGGCGTCAGCTGCGGCAGTGAGGCTCCAATTGTTCAATGAACCCGATGCGGAATAGACAAGACGAACAGTCCTACGCAAGTGGATGAAGTCTTCATTATGGGTTATTGTTGAAACTCCAATCCCGTGATTCATAAAAATATCCCTACTTTAAATCCTTAATAAACAAGATTAATCCCCGAGGACAACCGTCGGCGCCACACCTCTTTTGTGGTCAATATTACCTTGACATAAAAGACCGTGTCTCTTATAATTTTTCAATCAATATGGTGTTATTTTTATGTCATACTTAAAAGCAGGATCTTCTTTCTTCAGGGTAGCGCTTTATTCTTGCGCGGTTTTTTGCTTTTTTTTTGGATGGAGAGGCAGTGGATATGGAGGAACAACCCCTTCTTTCACATGGACGATAGATGCTGTATACCCTGTTCAGGAAGAGAGCATTGAGACCAGCGAAGCGGAATCAACCAGAAACACTATATTTCGTGAGATTGTAACTAATCTGTCAACCGGCGGGACAGGCGCTAGTTTAGAGAAGTTCCGGAGCAAAAATGGTGATGTATACAGAATCAAATCCAAGTCCGGAATGCCACTGGATGATTTTCGACGGCAATTCCATTCTGAAATAGCAAAGAAAATATCATTCCTGTCCGGACCTGTCAGGATGTCCATATCCGGCAAAGTGCCTGCGGCAGGTTCACTGACTGTTGTTGTCGACAGCAACCCAAGCACAGGTTATCACTGGGTTGCCGATTCTTCATCAGGGGCGGAAGTGCTCTTTAAGAAAACAACTTTCAATAGACGTTCTTTCAGGCGCGGGACTGTCCAAAGTCAACAACTCATCTTTACTTCCAATCAAGTCAACGGTGACAGGGAACTGAAGGCTATTAGTTGTAATTTACATTTGGCTTTAAGAATACAGGGGAAAGTTCAGCCAATGCTAATTCAGGGAGAGAAATCTCTCCCTGAATTATTGTCCATTCTTAACAAGACAAAAAATAGCTCAATCCCTCTTTCGAGGGATTGATTTCCCCATAAATTTAAAGATCAAGTAATAATGACTTGTCAGGGTAGTGATTTTTATTTCTGGTTGCAATTCTAAATTTGCGAATAATTGATGTTGCCGCAATCAGACAATCAATTGATGTTAATGTAATTCCTTTGGTCTTGTAATATCTTCTTAGCTCTCCCGCCTTTATTGCAATATCCATCGTAACTAATTCTACGTTACAGGCATTTATAAAGTCCTGCGTCTTTATTCTCTCGTTGTCCCGCATACCGGCATGCAATTCATAAACAGACAAAATACTCAGGTGTGCCAAATCAGACCGTAGAAGCTTTGACAAAAGTTCTTTTGCGTAATTATTCCCCCTTAAGAAATCAATAGCCACATCTGTATCAATTATCACGGTCTGCATGGTTACGCCCCTTGTCACTTCTCAACGCATTAACTATATCAACGCTATCTTTTTCTCGATCTTTCCAACTGCCGAAGCTATTGAGGGCTTTTTTTGTTTTTGCATCTTTGAGATATTTTCGTAAAGCCTCTGCCACAAGAGCCGATAAATTATTATCGGATACGGCTTTGGCTTCTTTTAAAAGATCATTGGGTAAAGTTATCGAAGCTCTAAGCATATTCCCTATCTCCTTTTTTGTTTTAGTGTAATACTAAACGATATGATTGTCAAGTAACATGTATGTGTAATATGTCTTTGGACGTTTTCTTCTCATAATAATAACAGCGACGGATAATTAACTAACGCCGGTGTATGGTTAATCCCTTGGGCATGGCTGAGTTCCGATACGGCATCCTCCTGGTACCCGACCGTCACATTATACGCATATCATATTCATTTATTGACAGCCGGATTTTATTTTAGTAGTAAATTCAAATTTGTTTAGTCGGTATATCTTTTTGATTCATGTAACTTAGAGGGCGGAGCTGTCTAAATTTTAATCCGAATTGACATCCACCAATAGTGAATTCCTGATTTACCTGTAAGCGAATTTAAGAACTGGGATTGATATTCATTTTTGATTCTGAAAAAATATAGCGCCAATGGAAAATATATCGCAAAAAGCCATCTCTATTCGCAGAAATACTGTGGCCAACTATGTTGGTACTTTTTGCCAGGCGATATTAGGTTTCCTGTTTGTCCCCTTGTACATAAAATATCTTGGAATTGAAAATTATGGTCTTATTGGATTTTCAGTTTCCTTAAGCGCATTGTTTAGACTGGCGGATTTAGGACTGAGTTCAACTTTGAGCCGGGAATTTGCCCGTTATTCGATTATGCCGGAATCTGCACAGCAGATGCGCGGACTGCTGAAAACTTTACAGGCAGTTTACTGGGCAATTTCTTTGCTTTTCGGTCTTATCATTGTCGCATGCGCACCGCTGATTGCCGGGTACTGGATCAACTCCGGTTCTCTGGATGTATCCCTGGTGCAAAAAGCTGTTATGCTAATGGGGTTGACAATTGCTTTACAGGGCCCGATGAGTCTATACATTGGCGGTGTCTTTGGTCTCCAGCGGCATGTTTTAGGCAATGTCATCAACATTGTTTTCGCAGCGTTGCGGTATGGAGGAGTCGTGCTGGCTTTAGCGCTGTTCTCGCCTACTATAACCATGTTTTTTACCTTTCAACTTGGCGTTGCATTCATAGGGGCCTTATGCACTGGAATTATTTTATGGGGCGTTCTGCCGCGCACCGGTATCCCTTCACGCTTCGAGATGTTCCAGTTGAAATCAATATGGCGATTTGCTGCGGGGATGAGTATAAGCTCCGCGCTTTGGTTGATATTGAGTCAATTGGATAAAATAATTCTGATCAGAATATTACCCCTGAAAATGTTTGGTTACTATGCCTTGGCCAGTACGGCAGCGGTTGCCGTAACGTATCTTGGTGGCCCCCTGTTTACAACCTTTCTTCCCCGTTATACGCAATTGTATGCCGCTGGAGATAATGAACTTCTGAGGACGACATATCGAAGAACTTGTCGTTTGAACGCAATTATAACAGTCCCGACGGTTGTTTTATTGGCATTTTTTTCTAAGGAAGCTCTGCTGATCTGGACAGGAAATCCTGATATTGCCGAGCATGCATATATACTTTTGAGCCTTCTTGTTATCGGCTATGGATTAAATCAACTGGCATTATTATCGTTTGCTTTGCAAGTTGCAGCAGGTTGGGTTAAATTAAGTGTTTATACGAATGCTGCTGCGGTCATTATTATCGTTCCAGCGCTTTTAATTGCCACGCGTTTCTATGACGCTTTAGGCGCCGCAGTCGTTTGGATAGCGTTGGGTTGTTTATTTGTATTTATTTATATTAATGTCTTACACAATCGAATCTTAAAGGGAGAAGCACGGTATTGGTATGCCGGGACATTGCTACCGCTTGCATTGGCTGTTGGAATTGGTTTGGCTGGACGGCGTTTTATGCCGGCGGTAAGCACGGCTTGCCTTGTAACAAGCGTCGGTTTCATGTGGATTATTATTGTTGTCACGGCAGTATTGACAACAGCTGATCTTAGGGAAAAGATTATTGCATTAATTTAGGTGAACCATGACGAAATATTACAGTTCTAAATTTTATGAGGATATACTCGAAGGATCAAAAAAGTCAGCAGAAATCGTCTTGCCGCTTGTTTTCTCCCAGATCAAGCCTAAATCAATAGTTGATGTAGGCTGTGGCACGGGCACCTGGCTTTCCGTAGCGAAGAAAATAAATATTTGTGATGTTCTGGGATTAGATGGTGATTACGCGAAGGATCATTTGTTGATCAAACCAGATGAATTTAAAGCCACTGATATCAGCAAAGGGTTTTTGCTCGATAAAAAATACGACTTAGCCATTTGCCTGGAAGTCGGCGAACATATTTCAACTAAAAAATCATCGGTATTGGTAGATTCTCTGACAAAAGCCGCCGAGGTAATTATTTTTTCTGCAGCGATCCCTGGTCAGGGAGGGACACATCATATCAATGAGCAATGGCCGGACTTCTGGCAAAAGTTATTCCAAAACAAAGATTTTGTTCGTGTAGATTTTATCCGTCCAATGATTTATAATAATCCTGATGTCGAATGGTGGTATCGTCAAAACATATTCCTCTATATTCATGAAAAAGTTTTAAAGAAATTCCCTGGCGTGGTTGCCCAAAGAAATCAGGCAAATGATATTTTACTTTTGCATATTGGCCTACTAAAGAGACGATATGGTTTGGTGAGATCTCTCATATTTAATGTTAAATATCCCTTGGCTCTAATTTTATGCAGATTAGGATTCTCTGATGCAGCCGCAAAATTTATGAATGAATCATGATGGCAACTGTTCGACAAGCCGTTGAATTGATCGAATACGAACGAAGAGAGGTTGCACGGATATCTTTGAGATAGAATGCCGCATGAATTTATCAAAGAATATTACAGGTGCAGAGATTCATTTTAATCCGGCTTAAGCCAGTGCATACTTAGAGGTGATACTAGCTAGTGAACGTGCCGAAGATTTCCATTATTGTTCCGGTTTATAATGTTGAGAAATATTTGAAAAAATGTCTGGATTCGATAATCAACCAGACGCTTGCGGATATTGAAATCATTATTGTCAATGATGAATCGCCGGATAATTCATATAAGATCATAAATCTATATGAATCGATGGATAAAAGAATAAAAGTGGTTAACAGGAAAAATGGTGGTCTTTCTATGGCAAGGAATTCAGGATTGAGTGTTGCCACTGGTGAATATATTGGATTTGTTGACAGTGATGATTGGATCGAGTTGGAAATGTTTGAAAAAATGTATAATCTGGCAAGCAAACATTATGCCGATATTGTTATATGTGATTATAATATGGTATTTGATAAATATATTGAAAAATCGATACTTGGAATTGAAACGGATGTAATTGACATTGATGTCTTGGGGATTAAGCAATATTTCGATAAATATCAGTTTATTTATAAACATGGGGATCAAGCCTGGAATAAAATATACAAAAGAGAGTTTGTCCGGAAATTTGGAATAGTATTTGAAAAAAATAGTGAGATTTTTTCTGAAGATAAATTATTTAATTTATATTGTTTATTAAATGTAAAAAGGATTTGTACACTTGATTCGAGCTTTTATAATTATTTACAAAGGGAAGGATCATTGATGTATGAAGGAAAACCTAATCATACTAAAAGGCTAATGACGCTGCTGGATAGATTTTACCGCAAGGCACAATTCTACAATAAGCACAAAGATATTGAGACTATTTTCCCAGAGTTGATCCTGCAGTTGATTGGAAACACTGTTTTTAATAAATTCAAAATTGAAAAACTGGGACTATTGAAAGTATCGGATGATTTAAAAAATGTTAATATGTTTAAATTTTTCAAGCCGAGTATGCGTCATTTAATGGTTTCTTCCAACTCTTTTAAATTGAGAGTGTTCTCGTTTTTATTGTATAATAATTTATTCATTTTATTTTTACTTTTGAAAAAGATCATAATTGAAATTAAGGGGATTGGTCTGCCAAAAGGTAAACCAGTTGGAGAGAAGAAGACTAAGGTTGCGGTGACAAATTAATCTATGTCCAATGACTTAATAAGCATTATCATACCGACCATAGGGAGGTCTGCACAACTTGATGGATTGCTTCATTCCATTACATGCGCCACTTATAAACATTATGAAATTATTATCGTTGATCAGAACCGGACTGGGATCGCAGATGATGTTATCTGGAAATATAATGATATTCTACCTATTCAACATATTAAAGTTAATTTTACCGGTGCAGCAAGAGCACGTAACCACGGGTTGCAATTCGCAAATGGACAATACCTGTTTTTCCCGGATGATGATTCGGAGCTATTCCCTGAAACCCTGGAATTATTTATAAAGTTTTTAAAGGGTGCAGGTGCGGATGTTTTATTCGGTAAATGTGTCGATCGCACATCAGCAGATTCTGTGGGAGTTTTTTCTGATACAAGTGGTTACCTATCACTAAAACGATATGAGAGTATGTTTATTGAAGCTACAATGTTTATCAAAAAGGAAACTTTTTCAAAATTTCTCTTTGACGAATCCTTTGGCGTTGGGACGTTTTATGGATCTGAAGAAGGATATGATCTTGTTTTAAGGATGCTTTACGAAAAGGTAATAATTTTTTATACGCCAGAAATCAAAATCTATCACCCTCTCAAAGTGATCAACCATTCCGATAGCTCTGAAATACGGCGCGTCTTTTCATACCGATGTGGTTTTGGCAAATTATGCTTAAAGCATAAGCTGTATAGAAAATATTGTACACGTTTGCTGCAAGTGATCTTATATATCCCTTATACTATGGTAGCAGCACCTGGGAAAACACGTTATTATTTTTCAGAACTTTTGGGATTACTCACGGGAATTGTTGTAAGATGAAAAAAATTCAATTCAATAATATTTACTTCTATTTTTTTTGCTCTCAATTAATATTTCTTCCTATATATTTTTATCACACACCCTTGATTTCCGATACCATCAATACGAATAAAGCGATTTGGATGCATTTGATAGGTATTTTTTGGTCTGTTGTGGGCTATGTTACAGCATACTTTGCATCTTCCTTGTTGATGAAAAAAAACGAAGACAGACAATATCATTTTAAAAACATATTTTATGTATGTTCATACTTATTCATTATTGTGGGGTCAATCGTCAACATATTACAGGTATTTTTGTTTGTTTCACCGATTGAATATATGTCAATAATATTTAGCAGTGGTTTTGATACGGGGATTCGTAACGCTTATCTTTTGTCATCGGACGAAGGAGGTTTGCCGGGGATTATTAAGATGTTCGCGTATGCGCCTTTATCTATATATCTAATGTCTTTAGGACTCTTAAGTTTTACAACGCTAGATGAAGCTGATACATACAAGCTCAAGGTTTTGAGCGTGGTAGCTCTTGCCGCTATAGTGATCAAAGTTTTTTTCTCTCTTGATCGCTTAACGATTCTGGCAGTTCTGGCAGCTAACATTTTTCTCGGTTTTAAAAAAGGTTACATGAAAAATATTCGATATTGGATACTGATTGTTTTTTTCTTTTTCCTTGCAGATTATTTATCTACCAAACGATTAGAAGAGATTGGGATTATCAACTTTACATTAATATATTTTAAGCTGGGATTAGTGAATTTTCAATTGATGCTTGATACATGCTACCAGCACAATTACGGTTTTTCAACAATCCTGGCGCCATTGTATTTTATCTTTAAATTTCTTAATTTTCCTTTGCCCGATTTCTTCGAAATTCATACTGCGTGGGAGTGGAATCCCGCACAGTACTTTACTTCATATGCTTTTCAGGACTTTGGCTATTTTTATTTTATTTTATTTTACATTGTAGGCATCCTTTTATGTCTAATTGATAATCAAGTAAAAAAAAATATTTATGCCAGCGCTATATATTTTATCGTCCTGTATGGAGTTCT
>JQOA01000125.1 GCA_000753945.1 Smithella sp. D17
CCGCGCTGCTTGCCTACATCCGCTACATCGTTTCCGGCAAAAACAAACAACTGGTATTTACCTTCATATTTTTTACGCTGTCGCTGCTTTCCAAAGGCCAGGCTGTGACTCTGCCGCTAGCGCTTGTGTTGTTAGACTGGTATTTTAAAAGAAAAATCTGCTTGAAAGTTATTCTCGAGAAAGCAGTCTTCTTTGCCGGCTCTTTGGCCAGCGGCCTGCTGGGCATGATCTTTTACTTCAAAAATGTTTGCATTACGACCGACAGCAAGGCAATCGTAAATGCTTTTAGCTTTTTAGAACAGATTATGCTGGGTGGATATGCGTACACGGTATACATATTGAAATCGGTTCTCCCCTATGCGACATCCGCTCTGTACCCCACACCAGCCGCACTTAATGTGGAACACTGGGCAGGTGCGGCGATGACAGCCATTATCTTTATAAGTGCCTTGGCCCTCTGGCGAAAGCAACGTTTCATTACCTTCGGTCTGCTGTTTTTTACCTTTAATATTTTTTTGCTCCTTATGCCGTTCTTGGCTAACGAATCCGCATTCCTTAATGACCATTATACTTATGTTGCCTATATCGGTCTGTTTTTCGTCATGGCTATGGGTCTGCAACAATTAGCGGAAAAAACTTCACTATACCGTTTGATGGCAGTGGGCCTTGCTATTATCCTGATAGTTTCTTATTGCGCATTAACGATGAAATATATTCCCAAATGGAAAAATAGCGAAACTCTGTGGACTGACGTAATCGAAAAATATCCCCGCAAAATAGCGATCGCCTATCTCAACAGGGGTCATTATTTTTACAAAAACAATCAATCTGACAAAGCCCTTGACGACTTCAATGCGGCGATTGATGCAGATCCGGAGTATCCACCAGCCTACCTTGATCGCAGCTCCATCTATTTAGACAGAAACGATATCGAAAAAGTTTTACAGGATTACAACCGCTATCTCGGATTTCTCCCGCCTTTCTATATTAACGGTAATGCTCCCCATCCACTCGTCTCGGACGTACTAGGTAATAGAGGTGTGATGTATTCTAAAAGGGGATTGCACGAAAAAGCTTTGGTTGACTTTGATCTGGCTATTAAACTGAAACCGTTTAACCCGATCAACTATTTAAACAGGGCCAATACATATTATAATCTGGGACGCATTGCCGAAGCAAAACAGGATGTGTTAACTGCGGAGAAAATTGGTGCTAAAGCCGATCCTGCCTTTAAGAAATTACTGCAACTGCGCTGAATACGATTCCAACTTCCTGCTTCTCCTGCAACGTGTGACCGCTTTTCCCTTAGTCGTCGACACCGCAACCCATATTTTGCGGTCAGTATTGCATTGACACGCAATTGCAATTCACCTAAACTCCTCATGTGAAAAACAAGACTCAAAAGAATCAAACAGGTATGTTATGCGGCCTCTAAAAATATTTCTTGCCAGCCTTGGATTCAGGCGATCAGTTTTGGGCGTGACTCCGCCTCTCGGGATAATGTATATCGCGGCATATCTCCGGCAGAAATTAAATGTTGAGATACGTATTGTTAATCAAAAAATAAGTAACATGCCCAACGATGAACTCGTAAAACAGGCTAAAGAATTCGGCGCTGACGTAGTCGGATTAAGTATGCTGACCACGAACGCATACAGTCTTCCTTATATTACAAGTAATTTGAAGGTCGCGCTTCCTGATGCACTGATAGTCATAGGCGGGCCTCATGTTTCCGCGCTTGGAGCGAAATCTCTGGAGGATAACCTTGCCGATGTGGCGGTGCCGTACGAGGGGGAACTTGCTTTTGAGGCGTTGATTAATGCGTATTTAGGTGGTGGTGACATGGCCGATGTCCCCGGAATATTCAGGCGCACCGAGGATGGAGTAGTAACTAATCCTGGAATTATTCCATTTGTTGAGGATGTTGATTCATTTCCGTTTCCGGCTTATGATCTTATTGATCTCAAGGCATACTGGAAAGTCAACGCGATGACTCTTTTAACGCACATGAAATATGTCTCTCTTTTCAGCAGCAGAGGCTGTCCCTTTAAGTGTGTTTACTGCCATAGGATTTTCGGGGACAAATTTCGTATGCATTCGGCGCAAAGGGTTGTTGAAGAAATGAAGTTTTGTGTGAAAAAATACGGTGTTGATAATTTTGAATTCGTTGATGATATTTTCAATCATGATAAAAAAAGGCTGTTTGAAATCTGCGAACTTATCGGAAAACTCGGACCAAAGGTTGGGTTGTCGTTTCCGAATGGTCTGCGGGTTGACGAGCTTAATGAAAGCTCTATTAACGCTCTCACTGACGCGGGTATGTATTACTGTTCCTGTCCTTTAGAATCGGGATCGCCTCGAATTCAAAAGCTGATCGGAAAAAATCTCAATATCCGGAAGTATCTGGAGAACGTGGAATACATAGCTTCGAAAAGAATATTTACGTACGGGTTTGTGATGATGGGATTTCCAACGGAGACCGAGGAGGATTTAAAGCAGACAATGGAGATTTCCTGCATGTCAAGGCTTCACGCTGCTTCATTTTATACTCTCACTCCATTTCCGAACACAAAGATTTACGATATCGCCTTGAAGAATAATCCAGCGAAGCTTAGAAACATCAACTATAACGATAATGAGTATTCTCATATTAAGTTCAACTTGGCGGATGTCCCTGATGAAATGTTGTTTTATTATCAGAGAAAAGCAAACAGGGATTTCTATATGAATCCCTACAGGATCGCCCGAATTCTGAGAGATCTACCCCAGACACAAAGACTTCCCCTGTTTATTCCTGAATATTTAAAAAGGCTTTCGAAGGGTATCTTCGGTTAACTAAATCAGCAAATCGATTTTCCGGGATAGATTGATGTTTGCAGGACTTTCATGCTTTTTTTGTATTGCTTTTAAACCAGAACTTGTTGAAGAATAGCGCAGGCTCAACGTGGCACAAGGCGTCGCACTTATCGCAGTAAGCAAGCTCCTTTCTTAACTCTGCATACCTTTTACCATACCAGAATTCCTTAATGGACTTGCCCCTTATATTTCCCACTGCCTTTCCCTTACCTAAGAAATACATGCACGGGAACACATTGCCGAATGGATCGATATTTATATCAGAAATTGGCGC
>JQOA01000126.1:0-557 GCA_000753945.1 Smithella sp. D17
GTGCCTCTACCCACTGTAAATACCGGTTCCAGACCAAGCTGAAAAAAAACGCGCGGTTTCTTTTTGTGGCGTATTTGCGCCGAGACATTGTTTAATCTCTTTTTATTTTTTTCAACCAGTTTCCCGGCATCTTTTTCCCGATTTGTTATTTCACCGATATGTAAAATGCTTCTCAGAAAACCATTGATGTTCAAAGGGTTGATTACATAGACAGGCAAACCGAGTCTTGCCAGTTGCTGCACGGTATCTTTCCTGTTGCCGTCAGCGGTGGCAATGATTAAATCGGGTTTTAGGGCAACAATCTTTTCTATGGAAGGATTACTAAAACCGCCTATTCGCGGTTTTTGAAGCGCGGAGGAAGGCCAATTGCAGAAACTGGTTACACCCGCTATTTTATCGTCAAGTCCAAGAGCGTAAAGGGTTTCAGTTATGCCGGGGGCAAGAGAAACAATTCTCTGCGGCGCGGGAGTTATATTTATACTACGGCCTGTTTCATCAATAACTGTGCGTGCGCAGGATATGCTTACGAAAAAAACCGTAAAAAAAACGGTTAAAAA
>JQOA01000126.1:580-2177 GCA_000753945.1 Smithella sp. D17
TATATTAATTTTTGTTAATTGTTTGCGCATAATTTATTTTGATTTTGTTGATCTTTAACAATACCTGAATAGTGAAAACAAAAAATGTCGGATTGCGTCAGGATGAAATCCTTTCCTGACGTAATCCAGACAATTGTCATTTCAGACATGCAAGTTTAAAACCAGGAAAAGGTTAAAATTCATAGGCCACACTCGCAAAAATCGACCGCCCTGCTCCCGGGTATGGGCACATTGAGGTGTCCCATGTAGTTTGATCGGTAAAAATTGACAAATGGGTATCATACTTTTTATCAAAAATGTTTTTACCGGACAAGGACAGAATCCAGTGTTTGTAAAGACGCTGTTCTATTTTCAAATCTGCCGTCCAGTAAGAACCGATAGTATATGTTACTGTTTTAGTATCAGGGTAAGTGGTTGACTCTGTATTGTAAACAAACTGGTCACTCACGTATCGCACCGTTGCCGTTGCAGTCAGCCCGCGTTTGTTCTTATACTTAAGATCGCCCTTGAATAGATTTTCCGGTGTCATGGTCGCGTGCCGTTTAACCATGGTGTATTGAAAATCAGGTGGAATATCCGGCGGCCATCCATAATCCTGCTTCGTGTATGCACGGTTTTCTTCTTCCGCATTCGTGTAAGTATAACTCAAAGCCAACGAAAAGTCGTAAAATGGTCCTATCTTTACCCCTGCCTCTATGCCGTCTGCCTTGTAACCTGCCAGATTAATCGGACTCCAGACACCCTGGGAGTCGGGTTCCCATTGAATTTTATCATCTACATTCCAGCGAAAATACGATATCGTCATGAATAACTTGTCATTAAGTAATGACTGTTCGAGACTAACATCAGTATGCCACCCGCCCTCCGGTTTCAGATCGGCATTTCCTTTGGTGTATGGATCAGCCGGCCAGTAAAGATCGTTGAGACTGGGAGCCAGAAAATGTTTTCCATGACTGATCTTTAATGCAGTTGATTCAAATGGATTTATGACTAAGCCGAAAAGGGGCAGATTTTCCGAACCAAACGCGGAATGGTTTTCATGCCTGAAGCCTGCCAACACCTTCCCATACCGTAATGGTCTGTATTCAATTTCTGTAAAGACACCTTTTGTAAACACATGCGCTTCTGTTTTAGCCTCAGAACCGGTATTGTTACCGGATGAATCCAAACCATAACTCTGATTTCCCCAGTTAAAGTCTTTATATTCGCCACCAAAAAGTATTTTGGCCCCTTCAAATGGATAAATGTCCACATGACCATCTGCCCCAAGTATTTTGTTTGTTACCCAGTTCTCTGCGCCTGTTCCATTAAAAGCGTAACGCGCATAGTTGTAATTTTCCATGTTCGCATAATAACCTTTGAAATCATAACCTAACCATTTCACAGGTTCGCCCTTGACATTAAGAGCAACATGACCGTCTTTATCTGCACTGTGATCCAAAAGAGTTGCCGAATCGCTATTGTAAAACTTTTCACCACCTACATAATAATCCTGTGTTCCTTCAGGTGGTTGTACACCCGGCATGCCATAATCCCTATCTATGTAATCGCCGTAGAGACTGATATTCATTGCGTCTCTTTTATCTAATACCAGTTT
>JQOA01000127.1:0-701 GCA_000753945.1 Smithella sp. D17
GTCCCTGATGCCCAATCACTTTCATCTGCTTTTGCGCACCGGGAATATTCCTGTTTCGACGGTTATGAGACGCCTGTTGACGGGGTATGCCATCTGGTTTAACCGCAGTCGACGCCGCTTTGGCCACCTGTTTCAGAACCGTTTTAAATCCATCCTCTGCCAGGAAGATTCCTACCTTCTGGAACTCGTGCGCTATATTCATCTCAATCCGCTGCGGGCCGGATTGGTTAAGAGCATTCAAGAATTGGACGCCTATCCCTATTCGGGTCATGGCGTCCTGAAGGGCGGCTTTAAAAATTCCTGGCAGGAAACAGACGAAATCCTCAAACTATTTGGCAGTAAACCGGCTTTAGCCCGCCGGACGTATCAGCAGTTTGTGGAACAGGGGATCGAGCAGGGGCGAAGAAATGATCTAACTGGCGGAGGCTTGATCCGGAGCGCGGGCGGATGGGAAGGTTTGAAGCAGAAGAGAGAGGAAGGGCAATACCAGCGCAGCGATGAACGGATACTGGGCGACAGTGATTTTGTAAGCGCGGTTTTGGACAAGACCCAAGAGAGCCTGACAAAGAGTCAAAAGCTGAAGTCCAAAGGGATGGACGTGGATAAAATCGCCACCTGCGTGTCCAGGTTAATGGGGCTTGCGGTAGAAGATGTTTGGGCACCCGGCAAACAGCAGCACATCGTGAACGCCCGGAGCCTTT
>JQOA01000127.1:785-2034 GCA_000753945.1 Smithella sp. D17
TCAGTAAATCCGTTACCCGCGGCAAGCAGATCGCTGAAGTCAACGCGTTTAAACTGGCCTGAAGTTAATAAGTTAACAGCGTCCCCTTGTCCCCGCAAGTCTGCTCGCAGCAGAGATTTTGGCTAGAGCATATACTTTGTCGAATGATGCAGCGTTAAAGGATAAAGCCATTCTTGCTGTCAATTGGGTAATTTCGAAACAGAAAGAAGATGGAAGATGGAATTATAGTAAAGATATTATCAATGGCATAGAAAGAAAACAAATAGATTTTCACCAGGGATACATACTGGAAAGTATTTATGAAATTAAAACTTTACTAAACCTCGAAGATAAGAAATGGGAAGACTCCCTGAAAAGAGGAATGATTTTTTATTTTGAAAAGCAGTTCATGAAAGATGGTCGTTCCTATTGGCGATATCCTAAAAGATATCCTGTTGAAATTCATAATCAGTCGCAGGGAATAATTACCTTGATGAAATTGAAGGAATATTTCCCCAACGCAATACAATTCGCACAAAGAATTGCACAATGGACTATCGATAACATGCAAGCAGAAGATGGTTATTTTTTTTATCAAAATTTCAGATATTATAAGAATAAGATCTCTTACATGCGATGGTCAAACGCATGGATGTTTGTTGCTCTTTCCTTTTTAGTATCAGAATAAATAGAAAATTGGATTGAAATCAATAGCAATTGCACATGAAAATAGTAATAAACGAAAAAGTTGATTTGCAAAAATGGACAGGTTTCATTAAACAATCTACTTTCAGCTCTCCATTTCAAACTCCTGAATTTTTCAACTTTTTCAATTCAATAGATGGCTTTTCTGCCAACGTCTTTGCGGTTGAAGAAAATAATGTGTACAATGCTTTAGTGGTTGTCACAGTTCAAAAAGAAAAAGGGATGAAGGGATTTTTTTCACGACGGGGTATTATTTATGGCGGCCCTTTGGTCAAACAAAACCATTCACTTGCCTTAGCTAATTTACTCGAAGAGATTTTTACATACTATAGGAAGAAACTTATATACATTGAAATACGTAATTATTTCGATTTTTCAGGATATAGAAATATTTTTGAAAATATTAGTTTTAAATACAACCCGCATCTTAATGTTCAGTTAAGTATTGGAGATAGATCTTTTAAAGATATATTAACTAAAATGAAATACAATAGGCGCAGAGAAATTAATATTTCATATAAGGAAGGTGCATCAGTGAAATTTGCCTCGGATATTGAAGAGGTTG
>JQOA01000128.1 GCA_000753945.1 Smithella sp. D17
ATCCCTTGCCCACCAATACTATCGGCGCCGCGCTTTTTTTGCCGCCCGCGTACTCCAGAATAATAAATTTCGGCTCTTCATGCGAACCCGAAGCGACGGCCAGAAGAGCATTCATACCCATCGCTTTCATCTTTTTTCTATCCATTACTTTCAAGGATACATTTTTTCTGCGGGCGATCCCGGCGGCTTTTTGCGCCATGTTGGACGGCGTCATTTCATTGGAGGGAGCGGAAATCATATCGCGTGCAAAATAAACGGCACCAACAATGATGCGCGCTTTTTTCACTTCCGCTTCAATAAGGGAAAAATCATTATCGGCAACAACGATATTCAATTCATCCATCTCTTTCAAATCTTCACGGCCGACCGTTTTGTAGGGAGTGTACTGATAAAGCCCCAACAATGAACCTTCCGCTACCGCCTGCGCCATCTGATCTTTTTTGCGGGGAAGAAGGTCTAAATTAATCTCGGTTGCCGCTTCTTTAATATTCAGATTGCGCAGATGCTGCATGACTTTGGCGAAAGCTCCGCGAAGTTTCTCCGGATTAAATTCATTTTGTTTTCCGAGGCCGACGAGGGCTATTCTTTGTGACGGCAGAGAACCCCTGGTGTAGATTACAGATATTTGAGAAGGTTTTGCTTCAAAATCGCCATTATTGATTACTTCGCTGATTAATCCATCGCTGATTTTATCGATCTCCAGCGCGGCTCCTGATAATTTTTTGTTTTCTTCAAATAACGGCAAAATAATCGCCTGGCTTTTCGTATCGACAAGCTTCCCCTTTTTGACAAATATCTTCACCTTTTCGCCCTCCTGTAAACATCTATTGTTTTTTGGTTAGTGTTGTAGATAACATATGGCTGAAAAAAGTCAATGATTAAGGAGAAATCATGTATATGAATTCCAAAAAGGTATTTTTATCTCCCCCGCTGGCGGGGGCAGGGGGTGGACATATTTAATGCAGCAGCAATTTGCATTGTAGGGCGCGTTCCCCGAACGCGCCGCGGACTGATCGGGGAGCAGTCCCTACTTCCTTCAAGGGCGGGGATTTTTTTGAGTGTCGTCCCGTCGCACCCGGCGGGAACCAGGAAATACATGACAATAATGGATCCCCGACAAGACAATTCGGGGATGACAGTATTATGAATGCAGGGATTGTTCCCCCAGCATTCGCCGGGCAGGCCTCGCAATCCGGAAAACGGCGAGTTTGGGAAACGCGCCCTACATCACCCTCCCCTTGCCCCTCCCATCAAGGGCGGGGATTTTTTAAAAGGAAGATAAACCGAGAAAAAGGCTGACATCTTTCATTTGCAGATGTCAGCCTTCTTCAGAAAATTCTAGTACTGAATCGGTGTCATGAAACTGGTGCCGCTGTTTAAATCCAGTTGTATGGCGAAATCATCGTAATAAGTGGATGTTCCGGAATCGCCTGCCGTCATCAGACCGATACTGTCGCCGGGAGCTCCCGAATTAGCATCAGACACGAAATTGGCAACTGTATCGGCAGCAGTCCATGTGGGACTTACCAGAGTACTGGTTGAGATAATAGCGCTGGGTTCACTGGTAGAAGTTATGGCCGAAACACCTGTATTATAACCTGTCCATTGCACCAGTGTCACGTAATCCTGGCTGGAGTCGGTTTCCAGGTCGGTCAGCGCATCGGGCGGCCAGTTTACACTGTTGCGGGCATTGGCCTTGCGGTTAGCCGTACCCGGATCATCAATCTCGGTGTTATTAGCCGATCCTCTGGCGGTCGGATCGGTAAAATAAACCCTGATGTAATTTTTCTTGGTCGTGGTATAAGTTCCAGCAGTAGCCACCTGAACGCCACCCACATATAATGCTTCGCCAGCACTGAATGTTCCATTAACATTGGCCAAAACCAGCGTTCCGGCAGCGCCATTGTTGGTCCAGTCGGCTTTCCTGCCGGTAGCGCTGGTCAAAATGGGCGTCATGACCACCCGGGCGCTTTTCGAGCCATCCGCATTAGTTATTGTATCGCCTTCTTTTATTTCGCCGCCGGTTCCTCCACCGCCGCCGGTAAACGTCAGAGAATACCCTTCCGCAACCCGCACCAGTAAAGTTGACCAGTCCGTAAGACGAGGGTAACCAAAACTGTTATTGTAAACAACGCCATCCCCGTTTTGTAATGTTTTATAAGCCAGCCAAGTAAATCCCGCACTGGTGCGCTGCCAGAAAACAATCGCCGGAGTACCATACTTATGTTTATAAAATGGATGCTTCTCTTCTTCTGAACCTGAGGGGAAAAGAGTACCTGTACCGGAATAATAACCTATTCCTCCGGGTATCAAATCTCTGGGTTGGTCACTGGTTATAGCCCAAGCGGCGGCACAAAACCAGAGAACACAATCTGTGTACGCGCGCGGTTTGACAAAAGAAACGCCATAAGTGTAAAAATCATTGCCGGATGAGTTTGTATTTCCCCGGAAATTCAATCCGGCAAAAAACCAGGGCTGGGTGTTTTTAACTTTCACCTGTATGTCGTAAGTCAGGAATCCCTGGGCATCCATCCAGGCCTGGGCCAGATTTGCGCTGGTATTGGTCCAGTTAAATTCAATGAGATTCCATTTGCCGCTGTCGGTGCCCCACCCGTAAAATGGTCCAACCAGCCAGCCCCAGAAACCGTTAAGCGATGTATCCTGCATGCCGGACACTTTCATTGCCGCACTGCCGTCAACAGTGGTATTAAATGCCTGGGTTCCCAAGGCCGATGAGGTATAAAAAAGCGCGGCGCCGATAGTATTGGTGGGCAAGGGAT
>JQOA01000129.1 GCA_000753945.1 Smithella sp. D17
GAATTTCAATCCACGTGCCTGCGTGAGGCACGACCATGAGAGCCGGATGCCTGAGGATGAGGAGGCATACATTTCAATCCACGTGCCTGCGTGAGGCACGACATAAGACGGCGCTCGGGATCACGGCCGTCGAGATTTCAATCCACGTGCCTGCGTGAGGCACGACAGGCAGCCCCCCGTGCAAACGAGGCCTTGACCCGATTTCAATCCACGTGCCTGCGTGAGGCACGACCATCAGCAACGCCCTGACGCTCTCCGGCTCGCCATTTCAATCCACGTGCCTGCGTGAGGCACGACTTAACACAGTAACTCCGCAGGCTGTAATACAGGTAATTTCAATCCACGTGCCTGCGTGAGGCACGACGTTCATACGGAGGCATGCTCAGCACCTCCCGTAATTTCAATCCACGTGCCTGCGTGAGGCACGACTGGCGGTCTCCCGTAGGTCCTGCTCGATGTTGCCATTTCAATCCACGTGCCTGCGTGAGGCACGACCCCTCTACATGCACCTGGCCACCCAGGCGGCCAGATTTCAATCCACGTGCCTGCGTGAGGCACGACAAGGATAGTTGAACTTCCTACAACCCGCGCGAATTTCAATCCACGTGCCTGCGTGAGGCACGACGACATTTCATCAAGGCAAACGCAATCGATAATGCTATTTCAATCCACGTGCCTGCGTGAGGCACGACACCCAGATGAACCCGATCTTGTTAAATTCCTTATTTCAATCCACGTGCCTGCGTGAGGCACGACTCTACACTATATATCGGAGGACAAATATCTTACTTGCCCCAACGCCGCAGTATTGCCATCATATCCGATAACAAGCATAAACAACACAGAACGGCACCCCGGAACACGAAAACAGCGCGTCACACCACCAGCCGCCTCCGCCAGGCCGTGGTACACTTCAGAAATACGAGATAAATACCCCATATAGACAAATGGTCAATATTCGCCCGATCGCGAACCTCCCAGGGAAAACATGGGCACTATACCTTCGCAACACCCCAAAAGACATTATTACAGGATCAGCACATCCTCGACATTCAGCCCCGGCTTTGCCCCCACATGTTCCACATGATCCCGGCCATGCTTCCCAAGATTA
>JQOA01000130.1:0-2094 GCA_000753945.1 Smithella sp. D17
ATTTATTCGGAATTGAATATCCCATTATTCTGCCCGGCATGAGTTGGATCAGCGTGCCGGAACTTGTCGCCGCAGTTTGCAACGCCGGAGGCATCGGTTATCTCGCCACCGGTCCTTTAAGTCCGGTCAAAACCAGAGAATCCATCAAACGAATAAAAGAGCTTACGAACAAACCTTTCGGAGTGGGTATCACCCTTTTGATGCCGGGAGCGCATGAGAATGCCATGGTTGCCATTGAAGAAAAGGTTCCCGTTCTCAACATATCTCTCGGCAAGGGCGAAGATTTGATAAAAAAAATTCACGCTTACAATGGCAAAGTAATAGCCACAGTGACAACCGTTCAACACGCGCTGGCCGCCCAAAAATCAGGAGCGGATGCTTTGCAGGTAACCGGTTATGAAGCTGCGGCCCACGGCAGTCAGGTTCCGACAATGGTTCTTGTCCCTGCTGTAGTGGATGCGGTTAAAATACCGGTGGTCGCGATAGGCGGAATCGCTGACGGCCGGGGAATGGCTGCGGCGTTTGCTCTGGGCGCCGAAGGCATTGGAATGGGCACAAGACTTTCCATCACAAAGGAAAGCCCCGTTCATGCTTTTTGCAAGCAAAAGCAATTGGAATGCGGCATAGAAGACACAATATATTCCAACAGGTTCGATGCACTATACTGCAGAGTTTTAAAAACCCCTTCCGCTGAAAAAGCGTTCAAACAAGGCCGCAATCTGCGCAAAGGACTTAAGGCATCATTTGCCATTGCCAAGGCAGTGGATATTCCATGGATGAAACTGGCAACGGCAGCTTCATCCGGCCCTAAAGGTGAAAAATCAGAGAGGCCTAAAGAATCCGGCGCAAATTCCGGTTCCGCATCAAAACCGAAAGAAAAGAAATCTTTCATGGATAAAATTCTAAAAGTTCCCCGGACGGGAATGAACCTCATGCATATGGCCCAGGCCTACGTCGATATCCAGCAGGCGACGGAGACCGGCGATCTGGAAAAAGGATTTTATCTTTCAGGACAGGTCCAGGGCATAATCCATGATATTCCGACAGTGGCGGAGGTAATTAATAGAACCGTAAAAGAATTTCTTAAAATTCAGGAAGAAATTGCAGCAAAAGCAAAATAGCGATTATTTGACTGATTTTCTGCTCAACGCCCATTTGGTGATCATGTCAGATGAAAGCCTGAACAAAGAAGGAGTCAGGCGCTGGGTGTACCAAAGCCACTTAGCCATGAAGCCCGGCACCATCATATACTTCTTCCGCGCAACAGCCCGCAGCAAATGTGCAACTACAGATTCCAGTTTTACCTGACCGGCCATATTTTTTAGTATGCGGCTTTCATAGGGCATGGTTTTCATTTCATCAAGCAGCATCGGCGTATCTATCTCAGGCGGGCATACCAGGGTAAGGTGAATCCCCTTCTGCTTCAATTCCCCTCTCAGACACTCTGCTAAACCAACCAGCGCAAATTTTGAAGTGCCGTAAGCGGTATATCCACACATACCCACTAATCCGGCCATTGAGGAAATGATGACAATATGCGCCCCCCTTTTTCATTGCGGGAAGAACTTCAGCAATCATATTACGAGTGCCGTACAGATTTATTTTCATGACGGCATCGAATTTATCGTAAGGAATGTTTCCCAAATAATCACAGGTGATAATGCCGGCACTATTGATTAGAATATCAGGCGCTCCGAATTCTTTCATCGCCTGCGAAATTACACGTGACAACTCGGCGCTATCGGAAACGTCCACACTCAGACACCGGATAAACTGTCCGGAGGAAACTTTGAACGGCTCGATATTCCGGCGGGCTTCTTCGAGCTTCGCGCTATTACGTGCGATAATTGTAAGATTTGCACCATAACTGAAAAGTTTTCGCGCGATTTCCAGACCGATCCCGCTTGATCCCCCTGTAATGTAAACATGTTTATTCTTGTAATAGCCCATGCTTATTCTCCTCTGAAGTTATTATAAACAATTATCGGCTTACGGTTTTCCATTAGATATTTGTATGCCAAAGCTTTGCGCATGACCGGAATATATTGGGCAGTCACTACTGTCGTGTCAATCCAGAAATGTCATTTCGACCGC
>JQOA01000130.1:2118-3349 GCA_000753945.1 Smithella sp. D17
TCCTTCGAAATGACAGAGTATCGTTGACATGACACTACCTTGTTCAGAACAGCCTGAGCCTTAATAAGCTTTCTATACTTTGTATCGATCTTATTGAGATTCCTGGACAGAACAGCCTTGAGCAAGTCCCCCTCCACCTCGGGAACATCCAGCCGTTCGTAATAATCAAGGGTCTCTTTCATATGCGCCAGAACGATCATACCTGTAAGAATGGGATGGTTATTCGTCACATTCGCGTCATCAAACTTCGTCTACAATTAATTTATATTTTACTGAGCCGACAATCCGCCATCCACGTGGAAAATACCGCCTGTGATGTAGTTCGAGGCGTTGGATGCCAAAAAGACAGTCAGGCCTTTGATCTCGTCCTCATCGCCATACATTTTGAGTGGAATAGCAGCCACGGTAAGGTCAAGAATCTGTTTATTCTCCGGCTTGAAGATATAGGACATCATATCGGTCTTAAAAAATCCAGGAGCAACGCAATTGACATAAATTTTGTAACGGGCTAATTTTATGGCCAGCGTCTTGGTCAAACCCTCTACGGCAAATTTGGAAGGATTATAGGCAACAGCCGGATGCTCTTCTTCATTGGAACCTCGTGAGCCGTAGATTGATGAAATATTAATCATCTTGCCCCCGCCCTTTTCTTTCATGATACGAGCCACCTGCTGAGACAGAATCCAAACGCCCTTGACATTTACATCGAATATTTTTTCCCATTTATCCAACGGAAAATCCAGAGTCGGCGCGCCCCAGGTGAGTCCGGCGTTATTGACCAAGATATCAATGGTACCGAATTTATCCATTGTGGTTTTGACCAGATTGTCAATATCTTCCTTTTTGGCCATATCACATTTAACAGCAAGAGACTTAACTCCCAATTGCTCCAATTCCTTTACCTCTTTTTCGCAGTTTTCCAGCTTGCGCGAGGCAATCACGACACTCGATCCGGCCTCGGCCAAACCCGTCGCCATGAATTTGCCAATACCTCTACCACCACCGGTAACTATGGAAACCTTGCCTTTTAAATCAAACAAATCTTTTACATTCATTACAAACTCCTTAATTAATGTAATTGTTATACGGCGGAAGTATATGAAGAATGATCTTTCGTGTCAACAAAATATAGATGTTTAGAATCTCAATAAAAAAAGGGGTTACGGTATGAACCATACCCCTTTGAAATAAATCCCGACTTTGACAGCAAATGCGGTTTTTCTCAAAAAAA
>JQOA01000131.1 GCA_000753945.1 Smithella sp. D17
GCGATGATTGGAGAATCTGAATTTCGGTCCGTGTATCCCCAGTATCGAAGAGGAACATACCTGAAGGACATTATCAATAACTTGACCGAAGTGTTGCAAGTCTCTGACAGCACATTCACCACACCACGTGAGGCCATCGATGATGTAGTAGGTATCGATGTTGTTCCGGCAATGACCATTCACAAAAGCAAAGGTTTGGAGTTTCACACTGTGATATTTCTTGGCCTTGAGGATTCACAATGGTGGGCATTCTCAACACAAGCAGATGAAGAAAAGCGGGGTTTCTTTGTTGCATTCTCCCGCGCCATCGAAAGAGTCTACTTTACTTTTTCTGATGTAAGGGACAGTCCATGGGGTAGAAAGCAGCAACGAAGATCACAGATAGGCGACCTTTATACCGTTTTGAAACAGGCAGGTGTGGCAACAGTAAACCACAGATGCTATAGGTAATAACCCACTTGAAAAGGCATATTTAATCAGTAAATGAAATTGAAGTCGTCACTTAAGGAGTACTTGATAATAGGAGTAGATGAGGAATACCATGAAACTTCTCCACACATCCGACTGGCACATTGGCCGCGCTCTTTATGGGCGCAAGCGATACGAGGAATTTGAGGCTTTTCTGAACTGGCTGGCGCAACTCATCGAGAGTGAAAATATCGATGTGCTTCTGGTGGCGGGAGACGTTTTTGACAATAGCACTCCAAGCAATTATGCGCAGGAGCTTTATTATCGTTTTTTGTGCCGTGTGGCCACCTCATCAAACCGCCATGTGGTTGTCATCGCCGGCAATCATGATTCGCCGTCTTTCTTGAATGCCCCGAAAGAACTTCTTGAATTTCTCAACATCCATGTAGTCGGATATGTATCCGACCAACCTGAGGATGAACTGATTGTTTTATCAGGAAAGAATAATCAGCCCGGACTTATTGTCTGCGCCATCCCCTATCTCCGCGACCGCGATATACGCACCGCCGAGGCTGGTGAAAGTGTTGAAGACAAGGAGAGAAAAATCGTTGAGGGGATTAAAAATCATTACCGAAATGTTTGTGAAGAGGCAAAGAAAAAACAGGCAGCTATGGAAAACCCGGTGCCGATCATTGCGATGGGCCATTTGTATGCCGCAGGAGGTCAGACCGTCGACGGAGATGGCGTGCGTGAGTTGTATATCGGTTCTCTGGCGCAAGTTAAAAGAGACATATTTCCGGAATATATCGATTATTTGGCGCTGGGGCATCTACATATTGGTCAAAGAGTCGGTGGCTCCGACTTTATACGCTACTCAGGCTCGCCATTGCCTATCGGCTTCGGAGAAGCTGAACAGGGGAAAAGTGTTATTCTTGTAGAATTCTCAGATAAAACGCCCACGGTCACAAATATATCAGTGCCCGGATTTCAGGAGTTAAAAACCCTGCGAGGGGATTGGCAAACCATTGCTCGCAATATTGATGAGCTAAAAGCAAGAAAGAGCACAGCCTGGTTGGAAGTCGTCTATGAAGGCGATGAGATAGCCGCAAGTTTACAGGAGCGGTTGAATGAGGCTATTTCGGGAAGCGGTATGGAAATCCTCCGAGTGAAAAATAATCGAGTGCTGGAAAGAGCGATGAAGGGTAAGGATGTGGAGGAAACGCTCGAAGACCTGGACGTAACGGACGTGTTCAAGCGATGCCTTGACGCACACGAAGTTCCCGATGATCAGCGTTCGGCACTATTGAACGCTTATCAAGAGATCATAGCGTCCCTGAATGAAGCAGATCCGATGGCTCAATAGGAGAGCATATTATGAAGATATTGGACATACGCTTTAAAAACCTGAATTCACTAACAGGCGAATGGCATATTGATTTCACACACCCGGATTATTCGTCTGACGGTATATTTGCAATAATAGGACCAACCGGGTCAGGAAAGACAACCATTCTGGATGCCATTTGCCTCGGACTTTATGGCAGAACACCCCGCCTGGAAAAGGTTACAAAAAGCACAAATGAAATTATGTCGCGACAGGCAGGTGAATGCTATGCCGAAGTTACATTTGAGACACAGAAGGGCCGTTACCGTTGTCACTGGAGCCAAAAACGTGCAAGGAAAAGACCTGACGGCGAACTGCAACAGGCAAAGCATGACATAGTGGACGTAAATTTAGGTAAGGTGCTGGAATCGAAATTAACTCAGGTTGGAGAATTTGTGGAGAAGGCAACGGGTATGGATTTTGATCGCTTTACCCGTTCGATGCTTCTTGCCCAGGGAGGTTTTGCAGCTTTTCTACAGGCCCCGCCTGATAAGCGGGCACCCATTCTCGAACAGATAACCGGCACCGAAATCTATAGTTATATATCAATAAAAGTGCATGAAAAAAACAGAGAAGAATCTGAAAAACTCGATTTGCTGCAATCAGAATTAAAAGGCATACGGATTTTAAATGAGAATGAAGAAAGTGAGTTGCAAGCCGGTCTGAAAGAAAAGCAAGCCCGGGAAGTTGAACTTACTAATAAATTGGATGTTACGCGCAAGGCTTTGATTTGGGCTGAAGGGATATTGGCGCTTACGAAAGAATTGGATGCTCTGAATAAGAAAAGTCGGGATTTTGAAGAGCGCCGGAA
>JQOA01000132.1 GCA_000753945.1 Smithella sp. D17
AAACTTTTTGAAGATAAAAACGTCGCGCAGAAACTCAAGGAAACCCTTGCTCAGCAAAATTAATTTTGCCCGCCATTTAACTTGCAATTCCCCGTAGCCTTGCTACGGGTTCACCGCTTACCCTCCCCTAATTGCGACACAGTCTCTCGAGGGATGGGGAATTTAGGGATACCCTGCTGCTTGCGNNCTTGCGGCGGGGAGGTTCATTTTTGTGAGAAAACTTTTTTCTAGACAATAGGACGTTCGTCCTATATGCTGCCATCCATGAAAAAAAGAATGGACATCCATGCGGTGGAACAAAAATTCGCCTCATTCTTCAGGGAACAGAGAAGAATGCCCACCTATTCGGAAATGCTGCCACTTTTGGGGGTCAGGGCGAAAAGCGCCGCCGAATACTGGACAAAAAAGCTGCTAGACAAAGGTGCCTTGGAAAAAGATGCCAAGGGATTTCTGAAGCCGGCGCGTTTGTCTTTGAATCTTCCGTTGGTGGGCAATGTGGCGGCCGGATTTCCCTCACCGGCGGAAGAAGAACTGCGCGATACGATTTCTTTCGACGAATATCTTGTCAATAACCGGGCATCGTCTTTTGTTCTTTCCGTTACCGGCGATTCGATGATCGGTGAAGGCATTAAGGAAAAAGACCTGGTGATTGTGGAGCGCGTCCGGGAACCGAAAAACGGCGACATCATTCTGGCGGAAGTGGACGGCCGCTGGACCATGAAGTACTTCCATAAAAAAGGGAAAAAGATCACGCTGGAGGCAGCCAATCCGAAGTATCCGCCGATTACGCCGCAGGAAGAATTGCGCATCGCCGGCGTGATTACGGCGGTGGTAAGAAAGTATCATAAATAAAAATACCTTTTTCCGTCCTGCATTCGCCGGATAAAGTCCAGCGAAGCGCGACCCGGACATGGTGCCCTTTAGGGTGAATCCAGTATGATCCGTTAATATGTACAGCGATCAATCAATAGCCAAGTCAAAAAAACTTGGCTGAACTGGATGGGTGGAGCTCAAAAATGATTCAACCTGAAATTTATCATTCAACGTCTTTCAAAGAAAAACCT
>JQOA01000133.1 GCA_000753945.1 Smithella sp. D17
AATCAAAGCCAAACCGGCAACAACCCAGGGAGATAATTAAAAATTTCTAATTATTGCCAGCACTGGTGTGTATGAAGTTTGCACGGGGGGCCAAGCTTTATTCTTGACAGTTTTGATCATCTCGGTTACTTTAAAGCTCCAGGAAGAATAAACAAAGGAGAACAAGCATGCGAAAAACAAAAATGATGAGATACGCACACATGGTTTTCTTGCTTTTACCCTTGATCACGTTCGCACAGTCACAGGAAATAAAAAAATATAAAATTATTAAGGGAGACACCCTTTGGGATATTTCTGAAAGAGATTTGAACGATCCCTTCATGTGGCCGGCAATTTGGAAACTAAATAAATGGATAACGAATCCTCACTGGATCTATCCCGGCCAGATTATCAAAATTCCTCTCTATCTTCTTCAAAAAGAAAAGAACGGGGAGGAAGGTGCTGCGGAATTTGCAACTGCATCTGCAGGAGAGACGTTTTCATATCAAGGGCAACCATCTCCAGAAGAAGAGGTAAAAAAAGAAACTCCAACAAAATATCCCCTCGTCAACAGGAATATTCTCATGGCAGGCGGCTACATCGCTGACTCAATTCCCGGAGTCGGGGAGGTTGACGACCTATCTTCGCACCAAATAATCACTGGTCGCGAAGATATCGTCTATCTTACTACTGACCATCCAGCCAAAGTAGGGGACAAGTTTTATGTGATAAGAGCCTCCGGACGTATAAAGCATCCGATCACAAGTAAAAAGATTGGTTATGTCATTACGATCGAAGGTGTGGTTGAAGTCGTGAAAATTACAAACGGTGATACAACGGCAAAAATCACGAAATCCTTTAGCGAAATTCAGGAAGGTGACCGCCTTGTTTCATATTACGACATAGAATCTCCGATGACTGAAGGACATTTTCGCACTCCGTATATCAATGGCATGATTATCGCCACCAGTAATAACATAGCACTTCAGTCTATGTTAGATATCGTTTATATCGACAAGGGATGCGACGATGGAATCGAAGCAGGAGATATGTTCAGGACAATCGAAGTGGATACTCACGCAGTACCGAACGGTGTGATACAGGTAATAAGTTGCAGACATTAAGGAGGAAACATGAAAGTGAAATGTCCGTACCGAACGGTGTGATACAGGTAATAAGTTGCAGGGAACATACAGCGACGGCGATAATAAAATCCAGCATTACACCGATTTCAGCCGGAAATATCTTCACCGGATTGACGAAGAAATAGACGTATAGTAGAGTGACCATTAATTAGTGCCAGGGACCTGCTTTCGGCAACGATCAGGCACCGTCTTTTTTTGAAAGCATCTTTAAAACTGGGTTTTTTATCCACTGTTTCAGCACGGGCATTAATCAGTCTTTCGGCAATCGAAGGATCTCCTGACCATGATGGAATAAGCCCCCATCTGTAACACACTAATTGATTGATTCCGTCATGACAAATTACAACAGGCACTGATACGCACCGAATAATTATAGAATTTATAGAAATCATTCAGACAGACAAAAGAATTTTCACTCAACATTTGACTGAATTCGAGAACTATGTAAAAATAAAAAAGTCGTAATGACAAAAATAATTGTTACGCTGCCGGAAACCGGACAGCTTGTGAAACAAATGAGTATCCTGATTTTCTCAAAACAGCAGGAGGTGAATCAACAAATAATGCAAACCTTATGGGAAGCAAAAAAAGAAAAAATGCACACGCGAAGTATCGATGTGACATCATATGCCTATGATGAGCACAGAATCATTATAGAAGGTTCTCTCAAAGATGATCGTTTTCAGGAAACATATTCGTTTACCGGTGATAAGTTCCACACCGGAATAATTCACCATTTGATCATAAAGCTTCTGGTGAACTGTACGAATCTGATGATCGAAGATGTTGATGTTGAAATGCCATCTATCCCGCGGGAGGCATGCCGGGAAACAATCGATTGTCTGGCTCCCATAAAAGGGCTGACAATTACCAAAGGTTTCACGGCAAAAGTCAAAAAAATAGCCGGGGGCCAAAAGGGCTGTACTCATCTTTTAGAACTGCTCCAGACAATGGCTCCCGCAGCCATTCAGGCATTTGCCACACATCGATCAATGAAACGTACAGTGTATGATCCCGAACGCACAAAATTGATTCTTGCCTTTCTTCTCAATACATGCCGGATCTGGCGGGAAGATGGCCCTTATGTTGAAACGTTCAAAAAAAATATGAATATAAAATAATTTATTTGTTAAAACAGTGCCATGTCAATCTGGAATCAGAAAAG
>JQOA01000134.1 GCA_000753945.1 Smithella sp. D17
TCACGGGATCTAAGATCGGCCAGATATGGGTGCTGGACGATGGCGCATTGAAGCTTGAAGTCGTGGAAACAAGCAATCAACAGATCCTGCTGAAGGTATTGGTTGGCGGTCTGCTGAAAGCACGCAAGGGCGTCCATCCTATTGAACTCGACGTGGCCTTCGATCCCTTGACTTCCAAGGACATTGAAGACGTTCGCTGGGGTGTGAATGAGGGCGTGGATCTCTTCGCGCAAAGTTTTGTGCGCCGTGCTTCCGACGTGGAGGCGCTTAGTCTGCATATCAGGGAACTTGGCGGACCCCAGACCATTATCGCCAAGATCGAGCATCCCCAGGCCTTGGACAATCTGGAGGAGATTTTGCACGTGAGCTGGGGTGTCATGGTGGCGCGGGGCGATCTGGGAGTGGAATTCGGCGTGGAGAAAGTGCCGGCGCTCCAGAAGCAAATTATCCGGAAGGCGCGCCAGGCCTTGAAACCTGTCATCACCGCTACCCAGATGCTGGAGAGCATGATCGAGAATCCACAACCCACCCGAGCCGAGGCGAGCGACGTTGCCAATGCTATCTGGGACGGTACCGACGCCGTGATGCTTTCCGCCGAAAGTGCCGTGGGTAAGCATCCCCTGGAAGCCGTGCACTACCTGGATACCATTGCCGCTGACGCTGATGCGCACTACAAACCCCGCATCGGCTTACTGGCTGATACCCTGGAGGAGGATCTCTCCGGTCGCACGGATGTATCCGTAGCCTTCGCGGCCTGCCGCACTGCGGAGGAGATTGGCGCCAAGCTCATTGTAGTTTTCACCGAAGGCGGCGGCAGTGCCCGCCTGGTCTCCCGGCTGGCAGCGGATATTCCCGTTATCGGCGCCACGACGGACATCGTAAACGCCCGGCGCATGGGTCTTCTGAGGGGCGTGGAGAGCCTGCTCATTCCCCGGGCGAAACATCTCTCGGAAATGCTGGCATCCATCCAGCCACTCCTGAAAACCATGAAGGGGCTTGAGTCCGGTGATCGCGTCGTCATGACGCTAGGCCACCCGCTTTGGACTAAGGGAACAACGAACATGATGAGAGTGGAAACGTACTGACCTGTTATGGTATTTTTCTTATTTCCCCTTTCTCCATGATTAAAGACCATTCTGTGGCCGTAGCAGTTATCGGTTAACGTTCAACCTGTCAGATCATTTCAACATACAGGAAGCAACTATATGAAAGATAAATCGCTTCGGGTACTAATGATTGAAGATTCGAAAGATGATGAACTGCTTATAATCCGTGAACTTAATAAAAGTGGCTACGATCCGGTGTATGAACGAATTAATGGTTCCGGCTATCCCCATAATCTAAAAGGGGATGAAATTATACTCGAGGCGCGGATTATGGCTGTTGCCGATGTCGTGGAAGCCATGGCTTCTCACCGTCCCTATCGTGCTTCCCTGGGGATTGGTGTTGCCCTTGAAGAGATCAATAAAAATAAGGGAATTCTTTATGATGAAGTTGCCGCAGATACTTGCCTGAAATTATTTACAGAGAAAGGCTATAAGCTTCCATGAGATAGAGAAACAAATTCCCTGGAGTAAATGTTTTTTAATTGCCATTGTAATGGTCTTTTATATTATCGTTCCCGTCAGTCATCCCCGGAACAATAGGAAGGTGCGGCCATACAAAAGGGCCACTTCTTTTGTTTCAGTCACCCACAAGAGATTTCAGGTTGTTCTTAATCTCTATGTTTCCCGTACCGCATAACCGCCGGTGAAAGTTACGCCGCCTCCGGATGTCTTAAATAGTGAAAACTCCGGACGCAATTCCTCTAACAGATCTTCTACAGACCGGATGACACCAAAGCGCGTCAAAGCGCCGGAGGGGCAATTATCGGTGCCGGTAAAGCAGTAACGGCAAAATCGAACATTTCTTTTTCCAATTTTCGAAAAAGCATGCTCGGGACATTTTTCTACACACCTGCCGCAGTTTATACAAAGATGAGCTTTGAAGGCTATTTCAGGTTCCGGCTTCCAGGATTCGATGTTCTGGCACCAGGGACAGCGCAGGGGGCAACCCTTGAAAAAAACCAGGCTTCTTATGCCGGGACCATCATGAAGACAGAAATGCTGGACTGAATTGAATTAACCGGTGTTGTCCGGATAGCCCTGTAAGCTTCCTCCAGCGCTCTTACGACGGCCGTGTCTCCGAAGAAAGAAGGTCGGCTGGTGCCCTGTTGGAGCAGCTCGACACTTTTGTGGAAGAACCAATCCGTGGTTCCGGGGTGGATACGAACGTGAACAGCAGGCTCACGGGTCAGTACCTGCGCGTAGGCGTTCAGAATGAGGCCGGATAGTGCATTAGTTACGTCATTACCCTCGGCATCAGTGCCTCCCAGAGTAAAAGCCTGGGCAACTCCGTTGCCGCTAAAGAACTTGTCGACTCGTTCGGAATAGAGCGGTATGGTCTCGCAGGTTTTCAGACAGAAACTGGCTGTTATCTCTATTGCCTGTTCGAGAGTCAACTTGCCTTGTGCAATATCGTTGCGATATAGAGGTAAAAGTATTTGATCAAGCCGTCCAAAGGAGAGATCAGCATTGACATAAAAGACAATTCTTTCTATAATAATTCCGATAAGAAATAATCGTATGGGGGAGTGTACCATGAGTAATTATAAAGTAGTTGCTCTTAATTATACAGGACTTTCGCCAATACGCACGAGCGACTGATGTAACATCTCGTAATAATAGACGATAATCCGACAAAAACGCGATTACATACTGCGGGGGATTTGGCAGTTGAGAGCAGTCAGTAAGACCTCCTGCTCTTTTGATATGGAACACCGGATACGAACAGCCTTGGTTGATTTGGGATAAAGAAGGATTGCCGTATTGACGGATGACAGCAACTCCAGCATCCGCTCCGCACCGTGAGGGAAACCGTTTGCACGGGCACGCTTGTGTGCAATACGCACCAGAAGAAGCGCAATCATGCAGGTCAACGCATGTACGCGAATCTTGGAATCCGTCCAGTGAAAGACAGGGTCCATTTTAACCCATCGGCCGGATTTGGTAATCCGGAAAGCATCCTCAACAATATATCGATCAAGGTAAATATCGATAATCTCCCCTGCCGTCAGGGATTCCCGGTCTGTAAATAAAATCTGTTTGCCGAATCTTGTTTTAGCCTCCTCAATGGCCGGAAAGTTCTTGCGCGCGCTGACCTTGAAACGGTTTTCTTCTTCCTCAATGTCTATATCGAGAAGCCCCGTCACATGATACCGGTCTGTAATATCCAAAGCCTGGCGTTGCATCGAATCCATGGTTGAGCGGCCATCGGCATCTTTGGCTTTTCGTTTAAAGGTAGACAGCTCTTCCTTGGCCTTTTCCAGATTCTGCTCCATTCTGTGTAATTGGCGCTGGAAGGTGGACTCGTTGAAGGAAACAATGATTTTGCGCTGCGCGCCGTAGATTTCTTCTCGGGTTTCATAAGCAGGGATCGTTTCACCATTTTTGATATTGACCTCTCGGTATTGTTCCAAGGAAACACGACAGAGGTCTTTATGATGATACGGGCTGCGGCTTCCGACAAAATGATGCCGGCTTTCATCCAGCTTGGCAATCAGCTCTTCCGAGTTGTTACCTTTGTCAAAGACGATGGTGATTCCTTTCTTGTCGGACATAGCGTTGTTGATTTGTTCAAAGATTTCATCGATCAGTTTTTTCATCACCTTGGCATCATGCTCATGGGCGGGATACAGCCTGCTGAATAAAGGGATTCCATGATCGCGATCTACCGCCAGAGCCAGGCCGATATGCCGTAAACTGTTGCGTCCGGCTTTGGACTTGGTGATTTTGGATAATTCAGACGGCGTGACCACATCGAGATAATTGTAATAGTTGGACGTATCGTAAACGATCGTATCCAGGGGGATGTTCTCCAGTTCGATCGCTTTTTGAGCGATATCATCGCCAATCCTGTTAACCATCTCCTTGTCCAATTTGTCAAAATGATCCCAGAAGTTCTGGGATTCCAGCTTTTCCTTTTGCAGCGGCATATAAAGATGCAAAGCCGTGGAATCAACCCATTCCACGATTTTGCTTTTTGACGTTGCGGCAAGTGCACGGTTGAGCGCGGCAATAAGAATGTAATCGCCAACACTCATGCCCTGCTGGCGTTTACTGCAGCGCTGGTCAATGATTTTCCTTATACCCAGTTCTTCGGCTATTTTAAATAGAGCCGCGATAGCGCCTTCCGAAGCACAGTCGATTTGCCGGGGTTCTTCTTTATCGGTATTTCCCTCGGCCATGGCGATGATTTTTTCAATGGTTCCCAGGTACCATTGCTTGACGATGCGGGGCTTGCCGTCAACGCGCGCGGATTCGGCGACGACGTAGTATGTACTATATTTAGACTTTTTCTTAATGATGCTAGCCATTATTCCTTATATATAATATGTAATACATTGTCAAGTAAAAAAATAATAAATGCTTAAAATTCTTTGTATTGCGCTCAATATATTCTCCCCGGATAGTATGTAATCGCATTTGAGGCGCTGAAAGCCACACCAGATAAGGCTTTCAGCGATTAAGCTGTTCTATTGGCGAAAGTTCTGTTATAGAGGTTGGATATTGATATATATTTTTCTTGCTTTATTTGCGCAGGTGTCAATTTCATATGGTGCCGGTCGGTTGCTGGCTTGGCCCAAAAAAGAGGGGATAACGCAAACAACCTCCAGTGCATCTCTCAAATCATATGAAGTTCGGAAAGGCCAGATTGTTGTTGTCCGGGATATTCTGCCAAAACGTGCCGGAGCAGAGGATAATCAGACAGGAAGCCCCCCTGCAAGAGGGGAGAAGATATCTCTTAATTTATTTCCTGATGTTACGCATGAAGTAAATATTAATTCTGTGAGACATTATGCAAATGGAACGATGATAATCAGCGGAAAACTCAAGGATCATAAAAACTCAACAGTTGTTATGACCATGGGTAATGAAGGATTTCTTATGACCGTTCAGGATATGAACCGGGCTGTGCTTTATCGCGTGAGAGGTAATTCCCTGGATGGTTCCGGTTCGGTGACGGAAATCGATATGAAGAAAATGCCACCGGTAATTCGCTGATTGGTCATAGGTATTTTCGTCTAATTTTCATTGCAATAAAATAAATTAGTTTTTCAGGATGCCACAATTAACCTCTGTTTGTTTGAATAAATTGTAAAAGACCGGTCGGGAGTATTCAGATGCAAAGAATAAATTTTTTTCCTAGATTTCTGGCCGCGATTTTTTTTCTGTTCTGTTTTGTACCATCAGTGTTTAGCGCAAACATTGATGTAATGGTAGTTTTCGATTCGACGGCCAAATCATGGGTAGACAGCAATGGAGGGATGAATATGTTTGCCGTCGATGCTGTGGCCAGAATGAATCAGGCAGCAGCCAACAGCAATGTGAATCTGACATTCAGACTGGTATATGCGGCTGAGGTGTCTTACGCGTCTAACGGCAATTTGGGAACAGACTTGACTAGGCTACAAGCTGGCAACGCCACCTATAATCTGTCCGTTGTTCATAGCTGGCGTAATACATTCGGAGCTGACCTTGTTGTTATGCTGGTGGACACCGGGTCGGCTTCCGGAACGGTAGGTATGGGTTATATGTTGACGACGTATTCCGGAGAGCCGAACTATGCCTTTTCAGTGTCTGCTATTCGATCTGTTGATATCAGTCATACCATGACACATGAAATCGGTCATAATCTTGGCTGCGATCACGGTAAATTTCAGAAATCAGATCCAGGTCCAAATACTTACCTCAACACTTATTCCGCCGGATGGTATTTTACGGGAACAAATGGCATACCATATAACACTATTATGGCTTACAGCAGTGACGGCTACGGTAATATTTATGTAGAAGCGCCGCTCTTTTCTACCCCTCTTGAGTCTTATGAGGGAAGAGTAGCCGGTGATGCGGCAGATGGAGACAATTCACGAAATATCCGTGAAACTATGGCTATTGTGGCGGCATATCTTCCCTCAACTGTCTCTGATCCTGACCAGTTCAACTTTATCGACCAAACAGATGTGGCTTTGAATACGGTTGTTACATCAAATGAGATAACTGTGTCAGGACTCGCTATGGAGACAGTCATCTATATCAGCGGCGGCACATATTCCATCAATAGCGGTTCATACAAAAGCACCAGCGACACAGTGAGTAATGGTGATAAAATAACGGTGAGGCTTACTTCATCGGGAAGCTATTCTACAACAAAAAGTGCAATTCTTACCATTGGCGGGGTATCCGATACATTCAGTGTAACAACACAGGCGGCACCTCCGGATACGATTCCTGCTCAGTTTACTTTTACCGATAAGACAGGTGTGGCATTGAACACAACTGTAATATCAAATGCCATAACTGTATCAGGAATCAATGAGGCGGCATCAATATCTATTGTAGACGGCATGTATTCGATTAACGGCGGATTATACACAAGTGACGTCGGCACAGTGAATAATGGTAATACGGTAACGATTCAGCTAGATTCATCGGGAAATTATTCCACGAAAACAGAAGCGACGCTGACAATTGGCGGAGTATCCGATACTTTCAGCGTGACCACACAGGCTGCGCCTGCCAGTGGCGGCGGCGGTGGCGGGTGTTTCATTGCCACGGCAGCATTCGGCTCGGCACTGGCGGGACAGGTGGAAATTCTGCGGCAGTTCAGAGACAGGTACCTGCTGACTAATGCTTTCGGAAGGAAGTTTGTCTCCTGGTATTACCGTATTGGTCCCGGAGCCGCAAGTTACATTAAAGATAAACCACTGGCAAAAGCGGCAGTAAGAGTGGCACTGTATCCGTTGATCGGTTTTTCCTTGTTACTGATAAACGGCATTCTGCCTTACCTGTTTTTTACAGGTTTTATTTTTTTCTTCATATTCAGATTAAGGAAATCAGTCATAACGTAACAAGAAAATTATGAATGAGAATTACAGCTCCGGAACCGGACAAGGTTTTGGGGCTATTTTTTTTACGAAGAATATGAAATTTTGAAATATAAGAAAAATGAAGGTGCTATAATATCCCAAAGCTTTTCTAATGGATATTTTGGAGAGCGCAGAATATTAACGATTAATGCATTCTTCGATTATTTTTCTACTAATCGTTCCTTCGCGCAGAATAACCGACGGATCGCAGGTGACATCAATGATGGTAGACGCTTTGCCGCCTTGGGTTTCCCCCCAATCTAAAATCGCATCAATCTTGTCGCCTATTTGTTTAATAACTTCGGAAGCCAGTGAGCATTCGGGTGTGCCGGACAGGTTGGCGCTTGTTGCGGTGAGCGGTTTTTTTAGTTTTTGCACTATTTTCAGGGCAATCGGATGGCTGGAGATACGCAGACCGATTTTTCCGCTTCCGGCCGTAAGCAGCGGCGATATTTTATCTGAAGCCTGAAAAACAATCGTCAGCGCTCCCGGCCAAAATGCCGCCATAAGTATTTTAGCTGTTTCCGGTACATTCTTTACAAGAGGATAAATATCATCAGGTTTACCGATAATCAGGGAGATAGGATTTTTTAAATCTCTTCCCTTGACGGCAAAAATTTTCTCGATAGCTTTTTCGTTTGTTGCGTCCGCGCCCAGTCCGTAAAAAGTTTCCGTCGGGTAGGCGATAATGCCGCCGCCAGCCAGAATTTCTGCCGCTCTGCTCAGAACTTTCTTCTCAGAATTATCTGCGTCCGGTTTCAGGATTTCCGGCATTTGAGGTTTTCCTGTTTCTTCTGAACATCCTTGGACATTTTATTCCTGTGGGCGGAAAGTTTTGCGCTTATTTCTTTGTTTCCTATGGCAAGAATACGAGCGGCAAACAATGCGGCATTTTTAGCTCCTGATTTGCCAATGGCCATGGAACCGACAGGTACACCTCCGGGCATTTGAACGGTGGAAAGCAGAGCGTCAAGGCCATGCAGAGAAGTGGAATCGATGGGGACGCCGATTACAGGTAAGGTTGTCTGCGCGGCAATCACACCGGCGAGATGAGCAGCAGCTCCCGCTCCCACGATAATTACTTTAATGCCGCGTCCAGCCGCGCACTTGCCGCAACGTCAAAAAGCAAAATCGTGGAATGGGTTGATTCCACGGCTTTGCATCTTTATATGCCGCTGCAAAA
>JQOA01000135.1 GCA_000753945.1 Smithella sp. D17
AAAACGGTCAGCAGGGAAGCTGACCGTTTTCTTATAAATTATTATTGATCCCGCGTCGCTACGCTCCTGGGATCAATTCCATTTGCGCTTCAAATTTCGTTTCACTCATTTTACCACGGCGCTGAACGTCTGATATAGTTCCACTTGCGTTTCGAGCTGCACTACGCTTGCTCTCAACGAGTGTCACTATCAGCAAATGTCATTGAACAGCGTTGACTTTTTTAGTCAGTCTGGAAACTTTGCGTGAAGCATTTTTCTTATGAATTAAGCCTTTACTGGCTGCTTTATTCAATGCGGGGATAGCAGTTTTAAGCGCATTAATAGATTTTTCTTTATCCTTACTGTTTACATTTTCAATTACTGATTTAATCTTTGTTTTTAGTGCGGACTTGGCGGCGATATTGTGCGCGCGGTTTTTTTTGTTCTGCCGATCACGTTTTTCTGCTGATTTATGTGTTGCCAAAAGCATCCTCCTGAACTAAATTTTTTTAGAAAAGTTTTGTTAAATATTACCTTACTGCGTTTGTAATGTTTGAGTTTCCTTAAATAGGGTTTGTTGATTAGCCTAATTATTGGGGACTGTCAAGCACAAACTGGATTATTCCCCCACCGTATCTCATTGTTTTTTATAGGAAAGTATAAAATTGCTTCAAAAGTTTTTAAAAAACACTTAAATTTTCTTGACATAATGTTTTTTCTTTATATAAACAGACCATCTGTATACTTCCAGAGAACATAAGTTTCATCGAATTTCTGTGACACAGAAATCGGGGAAAAAATCCGATAATAATACAGAAATACGGCAGGAAGACCTGTCTCTTTTGAAAAAATCAGATATGGCCATGTATGCTGTAAAAACACAAGGGCGCAACAATTACATGTTTTTCTCTAATGTTATCAGGTAACCTTTGCGGATTTTTTCTTTTGTTTTATTTTCTGCTTCTTTTTTTGAGCGTTTTTCAAGGCGGCTTCAATGAATCTGACAAACAGCGGGTGAGGTTTAATCGGCCTGGATTTGAATTCCGGATGAAATTGACATCCCAGAAACCAGGGATGATCTTTTATCTCCACTATTTCCGCCAGGCGTCCGTCCGGTGATATGCCTGTAATGCGTAAGCCCTTATCGGTAACAGTCTTTTTATAATCATTGTTGAATTCATAACGGTGACGATGCCGCTCTGAGATTTTTTTCTGTCCATAGGCTGTAAAGGCGAAGGAATCCGGTTCGACAACACAAGGCCAGGCGCCCAGTCTCATGGAAGCGCCTTTTTCTTTGACATTGCGCTGCTCGGGCAACAGGTCGATTACCGGATAGGGAGTAGCGGGGTCAAATTCGGAACTGTTGGCTTTATTCAATCCGCAGATATTTCTGGCGTATTCCACGACGGCCATCTGCATTCCCAGACAAATTCCAAAGAATGGAATTTTTTTCTCCCGCGCGTACTGGACGGCAAGAATCATGCCTTCTATGCCGCGGATACCGAAACCTCCCGGAACCAGAACGGCGTCAACATCATCCAGACTTGTGCCCAGCCCTTCCGCTTCAATTTTTTCCGAATCAATAAACTTTAACTTTACCCGGCATTTGTTGGCGATGCCGCCGTGCACAAGCGCTTCATTGAGGCTTTTGTATGAATCGGTCAGGTTGACATACTTGCCGACAATGCCAATACATACCTCATCGGGAGGATTGTTAAACCTGTTAACCACATCTTCCCAAACTTCCAGTTTCGGTTGTCCTGTCCAGATATTGAGAAGATCAACAATTTTGGCATCAAGCCCCTCCCGATGGAAAATCAGTGGTACTTCATAGATACAGTTGACATCTTTAGCGGTAAAAACAGAATTGACTTCCACATTGCAGAAGAGCGCAATTTTGGATTTAATTTCCTCGGAAAGAAAATTTTCCGTCCGGCAAAGCAGAATATCCGGCTGAATGCCGATTTCTCTAAGCGCTTTGACGCTGTGCTGGGTGGGCTTTGTTTTGACCTCGCCTGCTGTCTTGATAAGAGGCACCCATGTCAGGTGAATAAAAATAGCGTTTTCTCTTCCCGCTTCATTGCGGAACTGGCGTATTGCTTCCAGAAAGGGAAGGCTTTCGATATCTCCGACCGTGCCTCCTATTTCCACGATGGAAACATCGAAGCCGGTTGCCGTTTTTCGAATATAATCTTTTATTTCATTGGTAATGTGGGGAATGACCTGCACGGTTTTACCCAGGTAATCGCCGCGCCTTTCTTTGGTAATGACTGAATAATAAACCTGTCCGGTTGTGAGATTGTTACTCTTTCCCATGCACGTGGAGCAGAACCTCTCATAATGTCCCAGATCAAGATCGGTTTCCGCGCCGTCGTCGGTAACGAAGACTTCGCCATGCTGGAAAGGACTCATTGTTCCGGGATCAACATTAATATAAGGATCAAGTTTTTGATTGCTAACTTTCAGCCCCCGGCATTCCAGTAGGGCTGAAATTGATGCCGCCGCCAATCCTTTACCCAGCGAAGAAAGAACGCCGCCAGTGACAAAAATAAATTTCGTTTTCATATTCGCTCCTCAATACTTTCCACATATTCATGACTAAAAAAGATCAAATGCCTCGGACACAAGTTTGATAATAAAATTTAATTATCTGTAATGACCAATTGTTTAATGCGCCCGGCCAGAGTTTCCACCGGTTCACTGAACAAATCAGCGATCGGGAATTTTTCCAAATAACCGTCATCCCAGTTAATATTATATTCGTTGACCAGATTGCGGATGTCGTTGTAGCGGTAACCCAAGACGCCCTTCTTTTCGCCTGCGGGCAGAAATTCATTATAGTCTACATGGAGTAAAACGAGATGGCTGACAGATTCATTTTCTCCTAATATAGGCAAAATTACGATTGCCGCTCCGTCCGCCTTGCCCTTGCCGATATAAACGTGACCGGTACTGACAATTGTCCTTTTCGTTCCCATAAGCATTGTGGAAGTTTCCGCGCGCGATTTCATATTTTTGGCCACTCCGCCTTTTTTTCGGATGGTAATGGTTGAACCTTCGGCGGGATTGCCCTGTGCATCGAGGTTATTAATATCATAAATGGTGTATCCTCGCACGCCGGAAATGGCAGGTTGGATTCTGCTTACGGTCATGACGTTTCTGTAGGTCATATCTTTGGCGGCAATTTTCAGTTCCTCCAGAAGATCGAAAATGATTCCTTTGAGTTCCTTTTCTTTGCGGCTTGTACCGACTGTAACCGTTTTAGCCTGATGACGTATTGCGTCTATAGGTCTGGTCAATTCATCAATTGCCCGGTCAAGTGTTATATCCAGAAGATCAAGAGGCGAGGCAAAATCTTCGTCAGTCTTAAATTCATGGCGGAAATCTCCCAGCGGTAATTTGCCTGCGGCATATTTTGCCAAAAGCACGACATCCGAAATTGTCCGTACGCCCAGCAGATTGAATGCCCCATTATTGCGATGATGATTGAAAGATTGATAAAACTTATTAATTATCTGGCGCAAGTGAACATCGGCAATTCTTTCGTAAAGCGAATAATTTTTCTTCGTTTGTTCGGCCATAGCCAAATTCAGGCTGTTTCTGAATTCTTTAAAAATAAGAGCTTCTTTATTAATACCGCAAGCGGCATAATAGCCCCACA
>JQOA01000136.1 GCA_000753945.1 Smithella sp. D17
CGGTATGACGGTTTTTCGACTTTTTACGACTTCATCATATTTCATTGACATACAAAACGCTTCTTTATATATTCTCCCTCTAAAAAGAAATTTATTATCAAATTCTTATGCCGGTTCAATAAATTTGCTTTTTCAAACTGCCTCATTCAGAAAGGTACGTGTCGAACGATGCCCATTAATAAAGTCAGCAGATTAAACATTCTTATCCAGATACTTCTGGGTATGGCAATTTTCTTCCTGTTAGTTACGTTAATTATACTATGCATGCTGCCACCTACCGCTACCGATGCCCTCATTCATCACCTGGCCATTCCCAAACTCTGGCTTTTAAATGGCGGATTCTATGAAATCAAATGGTCTGTATTTTCCTATTATCCCATGAATGTCGACCTGCTTTACCTTATACCACTTTATTTTCATAATGATATCATTCCCAACTTTATTCATATGGGTTTTGGTATCGGAACGTCATGGCTGATTTATTGGTATCTCAAAAATAAATTTGGCCGTGTCTGGGGATTACTGGGGGTTCTTGTCTTCTTAAGCACCCCTATAGTTTTGCGCATGTCCACAGTTGCCTATGTTGATCTCGGTTTGATTTTTTTTACAACAGCCGGCATTCTTGCTTATCTTCGTTGGCGTAGCAGTGACTACAATGAAAACAAATGGCTTATTATTTCAGCCATCACCATGGGTGTGGCTTTGGGAACAAAATACAATGCTCTGGTTGCCTGGTTTCTACTCGCGTTGGCAATTATTTTTTTCTATTCACGCGATACAAAAAAGCAGTGGCCGGCAGTCAAATATGGTGTTATATTTTTCTTAATTTCTTTTCTTGTATTTTCTCCCTGGCTTATAAAAAATCTGATCCTGACAGGTAATCCTCTATTTCCTTTATTTACAGGATTTTTTAACACAAACGTTAACGGCATGGCCACTGACGGAAATACTTATAGCGTGGTTTCCGGTAACACCTACATGGGCATGTTTAAATACCGGGCAATGCTCTATGGTGAAAGCTTCCGGGAGACATTGATGATCCCCCTGCGATTTTTTTTCCAGGGACGGGATTTTTCAGATCGTTATTTTGATGGTGTTTTGAATCCATTATTAATTATTATGGTCCCCTTTGCCTTCATGAACAGATCTTTTCAAAAGGACAAAGTCTTTTTTGTTCTTTTTTCAGTTTTTTTTATTCTTATCACTTTTTTTCTCGATGAACTCCGCATCCGCTATATACTTCCGGCCATCCCCTTTCTTTCCATTCTCACGGTCATGGGTATAATGAACATCTTAAACTGGTCAAAAGACAAAACATCACCATTAATGTACTTTTTCACAGGTATCGTATTAATACTCCTGATTACACTTGGAGCTAAAAATGTGCTGTATTTAAAAAATTACTTTCAGAATCTTCAGCCCCTCAAATATATTTGCAACATGGAAACGAAAGATGACTACCTTAACCGCCATCTGAAAAGTTACGCAGCCATTTCATACCTTAATAAATATACACCCCGGGACGCCAGGATCCGGCTGATTTTTCTCGCAGGAAGAGGATATTATCTCGATCGTGCATACGAAGACGATTCTTCCTTCGGAATGAATGTTATCCGGGATCTTGTCGCAAAATCCAACGACGATAAAATTTTTCAAAAGTATCTCCATTCACTCGGATGCACGCATTTGCTTGTGCGCAAGGATTTACTTTTAAAATATTTGCACGATAATTATTCGCCGGGGGAAGTAGACAGATTATTCAAGCAAATCAGGAAAGCCGCGGAAATAATTTACGAAGCCAACGGCTATGTTGTATATAAGTTAATTCCTTCACTGAATTGAATCATTTATGCTTTTTTTTTAAAACTTGCCGGAAAACGGAGTACTCCAAAAACTACCAATACAGTCCCCAGTACCAGCATAAAAAAAGCTGAAATTAGTGACGGATCACCTCCATACATGGGGATATTACGATGGAAATTTGACGGGTCGTATCTTATTTCCAGATTATCATTGACCTGCAAGGCATCCCACTGTTGTTTGGATATAACACTGCCGGCATTAATTTTAGTTCTATCGGGAGATATAAACCAATAATCAAGATAGTAATTACCACTGCCGTCGGTGGCCGTCCGGAAATGCTTTTTCGTTATATGGCCAACGGCCCGTCCGCTATATTCCTGTATGCGGTTATGCTCTGAATAGATTCCCCAACTACCCGCCAGGAAAAAGCATCCTATACCTATACAGATAAGTCCTCCCAGAATACCGGAAAATGAAATTTTCAACCCCGATACCTCCTTATTATCAATAAATATTAAATCCCTCTTGATCAAATTTAATTATAAAAAAAGGGCGTTATAAAAACGCCCTTCTTGTATCCATTATAAGTTGAACAATTTATTGAGCCGCCGGAGTTACATTCAGCGCACCACTGGCAACAGTATACACGGCATTAGGTGTACCTAAACCCCAGTTTGTATTACCGGCACAAGTAATAACGAAATTACTCTCGTCAGCCCAACCAGTAACGCCAGTTGCTACACCTGTAGACTGAGAATAGCCGCCAACCTTTAATGCCGGGAGGTCTATTGCTGTACCGCTATGATCAGCACTATAGGCGATAGCGGCAGTGTAGGCATTTTTACAATCGCTGTTGACGGTAGCAACATAGCCTCTTTTTCTATACTGTATGAACTGCGGAATAGCAATCGCTGCCAGAATACCGATAATCGCGATAACGATCATCAACTCAATCAACGTGAAACCTTTCTGTCCTTCTTTACGGAAAATTTTTAACATAATAGACCTCCTTTAATAATAGTGCTTTGTTTTTCGTTGTTTGTTA
>JQOA01000137.1:0-863 GCA_000753945.1 Smithella sp. D17
CCGGTATGACGGTTTTTCGACTTTTTACGACTTCATCATCATTAAAGCTTGAATTTTCCAAGCAAACTTCTGATTTTTTATATCTGGCTTAAAAAGCAAAGCTCACAGCAACCCCGCCATAAAGAAAGGAACTGTCGCGGTCTGAAGGGGCTACTCCTCTTAACCCCCTCCCCTTCATTTCATTCTTGGCGTCATCCGAAAGCGGGAAGACATAGGAGACTGTCGGTGTTAGCGTAATATACGATGTCGCCTTGATGGGCAGGCTGACGGTCAGGGTTCCATCATGGAGATTGCTGAATTTATCGCCGGTCGGCGCAGCGTTGTCGTCATACTCGGCATAAGTTGTCTCGTCTGTGCTCACCAGATAGCTTGCCGTTGCTGCAAGTTTCAGGGAAATCATCTTGTTAAACTCAACCACATGGGAGACGCCCAGCAGGAAGTACCATTGGTGGTAATGATCAATTTCCTTGTAAACGGTCAGCGTGGGCGCCAGAATCGTGTCCAGGCCTAAAGAGACAAATATTTCCTGCGAATCCAGCAGATCCGTCCCGCCCGGAGTTGCCGCCGCCAGACCATAATAGATGTAGCCGGCACCGGCGGAAACTATGCCGAATTTATGGGTGTAGGATAAGGTCACATCCGTTTCCGTATAGTTGGATGAATATTCTCCGTCCGTAACCGAGTAGGGATCGGTGTCCAGATTGCCCCAGATGTTGGCAGTAAATCCCCGATAGCTCACCGTTGCGGAGGGTTGGATCACCACGCTGTCGCGACTCAGTTCCTGACCGCGCCAAATATACGCGCTGAGAATACTTGCGGCGACCTCGCCGGTTACTTTATCCTCTTCTTGCTTTTGCTCAACA
>JQOA01000137.1:924-2267 GCA_000753945.1 Smithella sp. D17
TCGGCAATGTGGCAATAATCAATAAAAACAAAACCGCGGTAATCATTTTCTTCATATAGTCTTTCATAGTATTTAATACTCCTTTACATTTAATTCATATTTGAATTGTTCATAGTCAATACTGTATTTATGGACCTTGTATGCCAAAATGCGTTTTGTAGTTCCTAAAAGTCTTGCGGCGGCAGTTATGTTGCCTTTAGTTCTTACCAATGCATGACGGATGACTGTTTTTTCACAGTCGAAAACAACGCGCTGCAATGTATTTTTTTCGGTATTAAATTCTTTATCCATAAGATAACCTCACCCAACGGCAATGTCGCCCGTTTCGCCCGTGCGCACTCGAATACATTCATCCATAGGCACTACGAAGATTTTCCCGTCTCCGATTTTTCCAGATCGGGCACCTTTGATAATGGCGTCCACGGTTGGTTTGACGAAATTGTCGTTCACGACAATTTCGAAGCGGACCTTGTCCAAAAGGTTGACGTCGGTAAATGCCCCTCGATATGATTCTGTGTATCCACCTTGAGACCCGCAGCCGATAACATTGGACACGGTCATTTTCCCCACCTTCGCTTCGGAAAGCGCCTGCTTGACATCTGTCAGTTTCTCCGGTTGTACTATTGCTATAATAAGTTTCATAATCATTCTCCTTTTTTAGAAATTGGGTCTTGACGACGATGGTTCTTATTTTGTCAGGAATCCCTGGAAATCAGGATAAGCCTTGGAACCGTGTTCGCCGAGATCCAGTCCGGCAATTTCCTCTTCACGAGATACTCGTAATCCCAGAGCTTGTTTAATAAGGAACCACACCAGCAGCGCTGCACAGAAAGTGAACGCGCCGACTGCGACAACGCCTATGGCCTGTGCGCCGAGAAGCTTGAAACCGCCGCCGGAGAAAAGGCCATTTCCAGTGGCTGTTCCAGTGATTTTGTCCACGGCGAAAAGACCGACCGCCAAAGTTCCCCAGATCCCATTGACCAGGTGAACCGAAAGAGCGCCAACGGGATCGTCGATTTTAAGTCTGTCGAACATCATGACCGCCAGAACTACAAGCACTCCGGCAATCAGGCCGATTATCGCAGATGATCCGACACTGACAAAAGCACAGGGGGGCCGTAATGGCCACAAGACCTGCCAGAGCGCCATTGAGGATCATGGAGAGATCCGGTTTTTTCTGAATCAACCAGGAGACGACCGTCGAACTGAGGATCGCCATGGCAGCGGCGGTGTTAGTGGTCACTGCGATATGAGCAATGGCGCTACCGTCCCCCACACCCATCGTGGAACCAGGATTGAATCCGAACCAGCCGAACCAGAGGACAAATGCCCCGAGGGTGGCC
>JQOA01000138.1 GCA_000753945.1 Smithella sp. D17
CCCGCCGATGAACCATCCTCGCATTTACTCTAAACAGTGCTGCCTGCCCATGGGCATCGCTTATCTGGGCGCGGTACTGCGTGACCATTATGATGTTCGCCTGCTCGACGCGGTGGTTGAAGGACACCATCTTGAGCGCGATATAAGCCCCCAGATATTCCAGTATGGTCTCGACACCGACATGATTATGGAACGAATCCGCGAGTTCGCCCCGGATGTAGTCGGAATAAGTTGTCTGTTCTCCCACCAGTTCCCGGTGGTGGCTGAGTTGGCAAAAAAAGTTAAGAGTTGGAATCCGGAGGTTATCACCATCACCGGCGGCACACATCCGACTTTTCTACCCGAACGATGTCTGCGTGAAGAGGCGCTCGACTACATTGTGATGGGTGAAGCCGAAGAATCTCTTCCGGCACTCCTCAAGGCAATTGAAACCGGCAGCGATCACCAAGATATAGACGGTCTTGCCTTTCGCACAAATGACGGCCAGGTAATCCACCCCAAGACAGCTTGGATCAGGGATCTCGATTCCCTGCCTTTCCCCGCACGCGACCTTCTGCCGCTACAAAAATATTTCGACATTAACGTCCCTTTTATGTTTATCTCCAGGCACCAACATAATATCTCTTTCATATCGTCAGTATGAAACATTCGGGCTGTTACGAGGTGAGCCTGGCTTTCGAAAGCGGCGACCAGTGGGGTTAAGACAACATTGTTAATAAACCGGTCAACCCCGAGGCCGCACGCGGGATCGTGCACAACTTAAAGAAAGAGGGCATCGACACCCACGCCTTCTTCATTATAGGATTCCCGGGAGAAAAACTCACGATAAGCGGTTTAGCGATCCTGTTTATATTAACAATGCGATCACTACGCCATATTTTGCTTTGGGGCATAATATCCGTAGTTGACAGACATGGTCAATTTGCCTATACTTCTTTCCCGAAAAAGGATTTTTTATCAAAATATTAAAAGCTTATCAGGAGAAAAATATGTCAAGACGTTTGGATGGTAAAAATGCAATTATAACCGGAGCGGGGCGCGGCATTCAACGCCATCTGCCCGGGACTGATTGAGACCGGCATGGCCCAGCCCTTTTTTGAATGGGCCCGTAACACCGGCAAGGAAAATCAACCTAAACAAATAACTTTTTTTGTTGCCGTCTTGTCATATTCTTAATGCAAGCCGGCATCATCCCCCAAGGAGTCGTACTATGGAAAAAACAGTATTGCTTGAATTAGAAGGACCGTTGGCGTTGATTACGCTGAACCGGCCGGAAAGACACAATTCCATTTGTCAGGACCTGCTCATAAATCTGTATAATGCCATCGATGAAGTGGCGCGTAACGACGATATTAAAGTTGCGATCCTTACCGGCAACGGCAGATCGTTTTGTTCCGGTATCGATCTTAATGTGATCGGCAAGGATAATCTCCTTGATCCGCGGGGCGACGGAAAAGACATGCCGGATGTCTTCGCTTCCTGTGATAAACCTATCATCGGGGCTATCAACGGCAACACCATCACCGGCGGATTCGAACTTGCCATGCAGTGCGATTTCCTCATCGCCTCGGAGAATGCCCGGTTCACCGATTCTCACTCGAAGGTCGGTATCCATCCGGGTTGGGGAATGACCCAGTTACTGCAGCGCTCGGTCGGCCAACGGATGGCCAAGCAGTTGTCTTTTACCTGTAAGCCGCTTTCCGCGCATGATGCGCTC
>JQOA01000139.1 GCA_000753945.1 Smithella sp. D17
CGGGTTTGGAAATTGACCCGCCGTCTGTGCACGCACAATCACAACCTTGTCATTTTTAAACTGCGGAAGATGGGTTAATCCCCTTAACCCAAGTTCTGAAAGGATTTAAATAAAACAGGTTGTTCAAGCGAAAGAGCCTGAACAACCTGCATGTTTAAAAACAAACTGCTCTTAATAACCCATCCATTTTACTTTATGGTCTATGTTGTGCTTGGCTTTCATTTTGGCCAGCTCATTCATGACGCACAAACCGTTTCCCAGTTTACAGGGATCCATCTCCATTATTCTGTTGTTCAACTGGTCATACCAGTCCCGATCTTTAACTAGTGGACATAAGTATCTAGCTACAAATACATCTATGACTCCAAATTCACCTTGTTCCGCCTTGTTGCCATTAGCAAAAGCTTCCCTGGATGCTTCCGGCCCAGTGTTCATGCCGCCAAATGCCGGCACAATCGCATTAAATATACCCATAATTATCCAGTTAGCTCCCCAGGCATATTGGGGATCAAGTTCGATAGAACGCTTAGCCGTGGCAACAGCGTCCTGAATATCCGTAATTTCTTCCGGGGTATCTAACTGCAACGTCACACGCTTGGCAAGATTTACCCCATACCAGGTTAGAGCCTTCAAATCATCCTTCGTCAGGTATTTTGCGGCATCAGGCACAAGCACTCCATCTTCCATTGCTTTACGGAATTTTGAATTATTTACTTTCATTGCCCGCATGCCATACTCTGTTCCGACCTCGTACAGGGATATGGCATAATCTTTATCTTCGTCCTCTACAAAAAGGCCTAAAGCCGCATACAGGAAGGACGTTGTGGCCAGCAGATCATAATCTGTCGGCGCCATTTCGGTAAGCCCGGTAACAATCAGCAGCGCACCGGGAAGTCCATCTTTGATAAATTGACCATTTTTTGTCCTGAGAAGTTTATCCACAAGATCATCTACCGACGTATCCAGCATGGGTACGACGGCTTTTTGTATGGTATGTCTTGTTGCCGTACATCCGGATACACCCAGGGACAGCAAAGCAATTAAACAGAGGATTAAAGTACTCTTTAAAAGCAGTCTAATCTTTTTNNCCCTCCTTGAAATTTTTTTTCAAATTACATTTGAATTAATTCTTTACGCTGTCCCAGAAAATCAACTAACCACATCGACATATCCGGCCAATAAGTAATTATCAGTAAAGCAATTACCATCATAATCAGGAATGGGATAACATACAAGTATAATCTCGCGATCGGCACTTTAAAACGCAAACTGGTGAGGAGCAGATTCAACCCCACAGGCGGAAACAGATAGGAAACCTGCATATTGGTGAGGAAGATAACTCCCATGTGCACCGGATCTATCCCGAAAGCTAAAGCCGCTGGTATTATTAGCGGGGCAACCACGATAACCGCGGAGAAGATTTCCAGAAAACACCCGACAATCAGGAGAAATACGTTTAAACCAAAGAGGAATGCATATTTTGAGTGCATATTAGTTTGAAGAAACATCATGATATTTTCGGCCGCATGCAAATCAACGAAGGCATTGGTGAGTCCCATAGCGGCTGCCAGAATGCATAATATCGCTCCGGTCATAATCGTGCTTACCCAAAATATCGACATCAGCCTCATAAATTTAATTTCACGGTAGATTAAGCATTCAGTTATAATTACATACACCGCAGTTAAAGATGCCGCCTCGCCGACCGTAATGAACCCTCCATAAATTCCGCCTACAATTACGAAGGGTAGAGGTATTTCCCATATGGCGTCCCGAAGTGATTTTTTGAGTTTCTTGAATGAAAAAGGAATCGTCGGAATTTTCTTAATTCTTGCATAGATCATTCCATAGACCGATACAATTAAGCATAAGAAAATTCCCGGAATCGTTGCGGCAATAAACAGTTGCGTGGTATCAACCTGAGCCACCATTCCATAGAGGATGATGGCCAAACTAGGCACAAACAGAAGTCCGATGTTCCCTGTAGCACTTATCAGTCCCAAAGAAAACTCTTCGCTGTATCCTTCCTTGATGAGGAACGGCAACATCAAAGCGCCAATGGCAATAATGGTGATCCCGCTTGCTCCCGTCATAGCGGTAAAAACGGCACACGCCACAATCGTTATTATGACGGCGCCGCCCGGCAGCCATCCCAAAAAGGCGTTGGATAAATTAACCAGTCGGGTGGATGCCTTGCTTTCTACCAGTATATAACCGGCCAATACAAACAAAACAATGGCCATGATTCCGGGCGCATTCGCCAACCTGCACATCTCAATTATGGCCGATGATATAGAAACGTTAGAGATAAAATGATATATATACATGGTCGCGCCGCCGACTATAACAAATAGCGGTGCCCCGGCTATAGCTCCGAGTAATAGAATAATAGCGAAAATGGTCGTCATTTTTTTATACCTTCCCTTTAAGTAAATTTAACATGCTAATTTTCTGCGGCTTTACTTAGTTTGCAGCGCCTGTTCCGACTCTCCGTTAAGATTACTTGAACCTATCTCCGGAAGCTCTAGCTGCTCTTCGTCTAAGATATCTTTCTTTATGCGCAATAGCGCCCTCAGTATCGTCACAATAAAGAAATAAGGAATTACCAAACTAACCATCCAGTCCGGCACTCCCTGCAACATCAACTGTAGGGAAGACGCTTTTTGATATTGGATGTGGCCGATCGCCGCCACGAGAAAGAACGAGCAAACCACGACAATAAAGATATTGCCGATAATCTCCACGGCCCGCTTCCCCTTCCCGGGCATTAGGTGAAGAAGTACATCAATCCGCATGTGTCTGGCATACTCTGAACACAGCGCACCCCCTACAAAAGCCATCCACAGCACGATACAGCGTGTAAACTCATCTACCCATACGAAACCTAACTTGAAAATATTCCTTATGAGCAATTGACCGAAAGAAGTTACAATCAACAGGGAAAGCAAAAAAATAATTATTACTTTTTCCATGCGCACCAAGTATTCATCCATCCTCTCTAAAAAGCCAAATAAACTAGACATCACTTCTCCTTTTTTTCATGTATTTATCTTTACAATCGGGAAAATGCCACCAACCCTATTGTAAGTAACCTTTTAGAAAAATTTACACAGAAGATGCGTATTTTACGTACAGCTTGCTATAAATCACTTAAAAATCTGGCAGCAATCTGTTCCACAAGATAAGCCCGCTGCGAAACCGAATACCACCCTTTCACATCGGCAAGGAGGGTACCGGGAAAGCTCTCATTCAAAGATTCACTTACAAATTAGCACTATTCGGATAATACGTAATTTATTCGCCCTGCAACAGGAAATACAGGGCGAATAAATTACACAAACGATTTACTTCTTATTTTTGCTTCTATATTCCGCTAAAATACCCTTCACTTCAGCTAATTCGGCCTTGGAATAGTATCCCTTTGCGGCAAATTCATCCCAAACGGGCAGGAGTCTCTTCTTCAAAACATCAAGCTCCGCCGGCGTCATTTTGACTTCTTTCATACCATACTTATACATGGCTTTCAGGCACTTTTCATTGCCGGCGCGGACTTGCCGCCTGAAATCCTTCTCCACTGACATTGCAAAATTATTAATATCAGTTTGCATTTCCTTAGGTATTTGGTTCCATGCCGATGAAGATATAACGCCGCCTGCCGGCGAATACCGTATGTGCATGGGATTGAGGTACTTCATAACCGTATACATCTGAGTGCCGACCGCCCAGATGCTTGGACTAATGAAGGCATCGCATACTCCCGTACGGATGGAAGAGGCTACTTCAGGCACGCGAATCGGTAAAGGACTCGCTCCCAGCGCCTTCAAAGTTCTCTCTTCCAGCGGACCGTACCATGTTAAAACACGGCTTTTCTTGAAATCATCAGGCGTCTTTATCGGGATTTTCGTGGAATAGATTTGATCAAAATCCTGTTCTGCCAACACAATAAGGTGGTATCCTCTCTTTTCAAACCACTGATTAATGCGCGGTCTTAACTTGGAATAAACATATTCCACTTCATCATAACTCTC
>JQOA01000140.1 GCA_000753945.1 Smithella sp. D17
AATTTTATTAAAGTGACCCCAACCGGAGTCGAACCGGTGTTTCTAGGATGAGAACCTAGTGTCCTGGGCCACTAGACGATGGGGCCTTTAATTATTATATATCATAATCATAAGGTATTTGCCAGTATCTAAGTATGTAATCAGCTAAATCACGAAAAAGAGGAGCAGCTGAATACTCAGAAGTTAAAGTTTCTGGGCTATCAAGTTTAACTAATATAACAAATTTAGGATCATAAGCAGGAGCAAAACCTAAAAATGATTGCCATGTTTCATTAGAATATCCTGACTTGTTTATTCCTAAATTAGACCATGGTATTTGAGATGTTCCTGTTTTAGCAGCAATATAATAACCACTAACTTTTCCGCTTTTACCAAATCCATTCTCAACAACACTAACAAGCATTTTTTTTAAATCCATGGAGGTTTCACTAGAAATAATCTTTTTAATTATTTCTGGTTTTGTTTCTTCTGTTTTATTATTATTTGAGATTTTTTTAACAATATATGGTTTAACTAAATTACCACCATTAGCAATAGCTGAAAAAGCTGTTGTTATTTGTAAGGGAGTCATGTTTATCCCTTGTCCAAAAGAAGCAGTAGCAAAAGTAACTTCAATTTTTTGCTGATAAGCTTTTGCTAGCTCTTTATTTTCTGAAGCTACTTCTCCGGCCAAATCAATATTTGTCTTTTTTAATAATCCGTAATTGTCAATATAATTCATAAAGCTTTTATGGCCAACAGTATTTTCAACATAAATAACTCCAGTATTAATTGATTTTTCTAATACTTCGGTCATTGTTGTTTTTCCAAAAGCTTTTTCAGAAAAATTACTAACTTTGTAATTTCCATACATTACATATCCCTTATTATCTTCAAATATTGTATTGGGAGTAATAGTTTTTTCATTTAAAGCCATGGACATGGTTATTGGTTTAAATATTGATCCTGGTTCAAAGAACTTTTGGACAGAATTATTTTGAAAAAGATTATATGATTCTTTTTTATAATTATTGGGATTAAAATTAGGATATTGAGCCATGGCAATTATTTCTCCTGTAAATGGTTCCATAACAATTATTTCTCCCGATTTTGCTTTGTATTTTTCTACACCACTCTTTATTATTTTTTCTGCCATAAATTGAACATTGTAATCAAGAGTTAGAGTTAAAGAAGCTCCATCAAGAGATTTTTTCTCTGAAAAAGAAAAGATAAAATTCCAAGGATTATTTTCTCTTTTTTGAGTTTTCTTTTCACCTTTTAGTATGTTATTGTAATATTCTTCTATTCCATATTGTCCTGTGCCCTCAGCATTTATAAAACCAATTATATTCGAAGCCATTTCTTCATTGGGATAATATCTTTTTTTATCATATCCAATGTATACTCCTTTTAGCTTTAAATCTTTAATTTCTTTAGCTAATTCGTCTTCAATTTCTCTAAGAATAACTTGATAATAACTACCCTTAATGCTCATTTTTTTAACAAGGTCTTCTTTTTTAACATTAATTAAATCAGATAAAATTTCTGCTGTTTTCTCTTTATCAACTATTTCTTCAGAAGAAACAAAGATATATGGAGTATCTTTTGTTAAAGCAAGAATTTCTCCTTCTTTAAAAAAAACATATCCTCTTTTGCCCTCTTCTTCAAAGATGTAGTTTTGTTGTCCCGTTGCTTGAGCTTTATAATAATTTCCTTGAATTATTTGCAAAGAAAAAAGACGGGATAAGAGCAACCCGCCCACCAGAAACATTACAAACAATATAAGATTAATTCGAATGTTTTTAATCATGTTAATTATTAATTGCTACAGATGATGATGGAATAACAATAAATTCAAATTTTCCTGTTTTAGCATAGCCTAATTCTTTAACTTTAGTATTTATATCAGTAAGTTTTGCATTTTTGGACATAGCTAACTTGAGATTACTGTTTTCTTTTTCAATTAAAATTAATTCTTTTTGTTTAGATCCAATAAGATATTTTTTTTCACCGGATTCAATGACTTGAAAAACATATATTCCAGAAAGTAAAACAATCAATGAAACCAATAACGTTGACAATAATTTTGTTTTTTTCTTTTGATTCATATTTTTTTAACAGCTCTTAATTTAGCTGATCTTGCCCGAGGATTGGATTTAATTTCCTCTTCATCGGGCAAAACCGGCTTTTTGGTTAATAATTCAACTTCTTTAGCACGACTTTTGAAAAAGTTTTTAATAATCCTATCTTCTAAAGAGTGAAATGAAATAACGACCATCACTCCCTGTTTTTCTAAAACTTCTAATGCTTGGGGTAATACATTTTCAATGTTTTCAAGCTCTTTGTTTGCTTCTATTCTTAGTGCTTGAAATGTTCTTGTAGCAAAATGTGTTTTTTCCTTATTAAAAGGGATTCCTTTTTTGATTATTTCAATTAACTGAAAGGTTGTATCAATCGGACGGTTTTTAATTATTTGTTCTGCAATTTTTTTAGCATGCTTTTCTTCTCCATATTCTCTAATTATTTTTTCTAATTCTTTAACATTGTAATTGTTAACAATTTCTCTTGCTGTTGTGTTTCCGGAATAATTCATTAAGAGGGGTTCATTTTTTTGAAAACTGAATCCCCTTTTACTTTCATCAATATGATAAGAAGACATTCCAACATCAAGTAATATTCCTT
>JQOA01000141.1 GCA_000753945.1 Smithella sp. D17
AATGGCCGAAAAATTATCATTCGCAAATCAGTAGACAGATATGACAAAGTCGGCCATGTCAATGCCCGGGAGTTCCAAATTCTGGAGGCAACTTATAAAGGTATAGGCGATTTTTTTAAAAAGACCGGTGATGGTTATCGCGGCTATATTTTTACCGGCAATTTGGAAATGATCAAGAAAGTTGGTCTGAGAACAAAACAACGCGTTATCCTGTATAATGGTGAAATCGAATGCCGACTTCTAGAATACGAGCTCTACGCGGGCAGTCAGAAATCATCTACCTCCGATAAAAATTTAGATAGGTAAGAATACCTGTTCCGTTATGTGTCGCTACTCACGCTTTACGTTCTCTATTTACATTTCACCTCTTCCCCCAAACTCTGCGCAGGCGTAATGAGTTGCTGACTACAGAGACCGAACTCAAAGCCATGGCTGCGGCAGCAAATTCGGGATTAAGCAATATACCGAAGAACGGATACAGGGCACCGGCAGCAATAGGTATTCCAATCACATTATAGAAGAAAGCCCAGAAAAGATTCTGCTTGATCACTCGTATTGTAGCTTCTGACAGGCCTATGGCCTCCGGCACACCCGATAAATCATCGCGGATCAAAGTTATATCACTGGCTTCAATAGCGACATCTGTCCCCGCTCCAATGGCAATACCGACATCCGACGCCGCCAGTGCCGGTGCGTCGTTGATCCCGTCGCCAACCATAGCGACAACTTCACCGGCCTTTTGCAGTTTCCTTATTTCATCAGCCTTATTACCCGGAAGAACATCCGCCAGTACCTGATCAATGCCTAGCTGAGCGGCAATAGCTTGAGCCGTACCGTAGTTATCACCGGTGACCATCATCACTTTTAAATTTCTTTTCTTTAAATTTTCAATAACCTGTTTAGCCGAAGCCTTTGGTGTATCGGCTAAAGCAATAATACCAAGAACATTTTTTTCAGATGCGATATAAACTACAGTTTTTCCTTCACTGGCAAGTTTGGATGCCCGCGTGTCCCAATCATCAACGAAAATACCTTCGCTCTTCATAAAAAAGCGATTGCCGGCAACGCTTGATTTATTTTTGATAAAAGCTTTCGCCCCCATACCCGATACGGCCTCAAATTTTTCAGCCACAACAATTGCAATTCCATCTTTTTGAGCTCTTTGTAGAATGGCCTGCGCCAGCGGATGCTCCGAGTTTTTCTCCAGCGCTGCGGCATAAGCAAGAACCTGTTTTTCATCATAACCTTCTGCTGCCGCAATGTCGGTTATGGCCAGTTCACCTTTAGTCAGAGTGCCTGTTTTATCGAAGACAACAACTGAAAGTTTATGTATT
>JQOA01000142.1:0-163 GCA_000753945.1 Smithella sp. D17
GGTATATGATGATTCGCAAGTTTCTGTCGGATCCGGAATGCTTGCCGAGAAATTAAAGAAAGCACTACAGAAAAATGAACCGGAATAAAATTTACAATTCCGTGGCATCAAAATCTTTTTAGGTTTGATGGTCTCGTAAAAAGTCGGAATTTTCACATTTTGT
>JQOA01000142.1:269-3639 GCA_000753945.1 Smithella sp. D17
GCCGGTATGACGACATTTGAACTTTTTACGGGTTCGTCAGGTTTCCCTTGTTTGCAATTGTCACCCTCCGGAATCCGGAATATTTCCCCAATTTTTCAGCCAGATTTCGGCTTCGCTGTCGCTGGGAGCGCGATAGTCGCCACGCGGCGAAAGCGATCCGCCGGAACCTACTTTGGGACTGTTAGGAACACAGGAGCGTTTATACTGAGAAGTTTTAAAAAATCTGTATAAATAAACATAAAGCCATTTTTTTATTTCTTTCAAACTATAGTCGTTTCTTTTATCTGCGGAGATGTCCGGCCAGAGACCCTTTGTTTTGTCCCTCCAGGCGTGATAAGCCAGGAAAGCTACTTTTGTAGGCAGGTATCCGAAACGGGTTATGTAAAAATTATTAAAATCCTGTAATTCATAAGGACCGATAGTATCTTCTGTTTTTTGAACGGATGGGCCTCCCTTCTTTCCCGGAATCAATTCAGGAGATATTTCTGTTTCCAGAACATCGATGAGAATCTTAGAAACTTCCCGTGAAAATTGATTGGTGTTTGCCACCCAGCGAATTAAATGTTGAATAAGCGTTTTGGGAACGCTGGCATTGACATTATAATGCGACATGTGATCGCCAATGCCATAAGTGCTCCAGCCTAAAGCCAGTTCGCTTAAATCTCCCGTGCCCACCACCAGAGCATGACGCATGTTGGCCAGACGGAAAAGGTGCGCCGTACGTTGTCCGGCCTGAACGTTTTCAAAAGTTATATCGAAGGTTTTTTTACCCTTAGCGTACGGATGTTTAATATCTTTTAACATTTGCAGACAGGCTGGTTTGATGTCGATTTCATTTGTTTCCACGCCCAGTGCTTTCATCAGTTTTAAAGCATTGTTGTAGGTTTTCGCGGACGTTGCAAAGCCAGGCAGGGTGTAGGCCTTGACATTCGATCTGGGTAAGTTCAGAGAATCCATTGTTTTTGCGGCGACAATCAGGGCGTGAGTGGAATCAAGGCCTCCGGAGACACCAATAACAATACTGGATATGCCTGACGATTTTAAGCGTTTGGATAAGCCCTGAACCTGTATATTGTAAGCTTCATAACAGCGCTGGTCGCGTTTGGAAGGATCAGCCGGAATGTAAGGAAAACGGGGGTACTCTCTATTTAACAGAATTTTTCCTGTGGGAACGTTTACATTAAATTCCGTTTTACGGAAGGATAAAATTTTTTCTTTATGAGCGGCGGCGTTCTGACTGAAGGATGTTAAGCGCATCCTGTCCTGCGCCAGACGGTCAAGATCCAGATCGCTGTAAATTATTTGAGCCTTTTGAGCGAAGCGGGCGGATTCGGCAAGCAGATTGCCGTTTTCGTAAATCAGGGCATGGCCGTCCCAGGCCAGATCGGTCGTGGATTCGCCGGGGCCGGCGGCGGCGTAAAGATAAGCGGCGACACAACGGGCCGATTGATTGGAGGCAAGCTGATGGCGATATTCGGATTTACCGATGGTGATGTTGGACGCTGATAAATTGCCGATAACGGTAGCTCCGGCCATTGCCGCAAAACTTGATGGCGGGACAGGAACCCATAAATCTTCGCAAAGTTCGAGAAAAAAAATGAAATTATTAATATTGGCAGCTTTAAATAGAATATCAGCGCCAAAAGGAATATTTTTCTGCCCGGCTAATTCTATCCGGGAAGAAAATGCATTGGAGGCGGGAGTGAATTGCCGGGCTTCATAAAACTCACGATAATTAGGCAGATATGATTTTACGGCCACACCCGGTATTTGCCCGTGGTAAAAGACAACAGCGCAATTGAAAAGACGGCAATCAACTTGCAGCGGTGCGCCGGTGACGATAATGGTATTGATCTTTTCAGACGCTTTTTTAATTTCGATAATAGCTTCACGAACGCCCCGTAATAGAGCGTCCTGATGAAACAAATCTTCATTAGAATAGGCGGATAACCCTAATTCCGGGAAAATAGTCAGAATTGCCTTATGAGACGATGCTTCCCGCGCCAGTTCAATAGTTCTTTGCGTGTTGAAAACGGTATCGGCAACCTTCAGCTCCGGAATGCAAACAGCGGTGCGAATAAAACCATGATTATACAAATTAAAGAACTCATTCTTTTTTTCTGCCGGCATGAATTTATCCTTTCTCTACATAAGCGTAAGCGCTGTGGTTGTGGATGCTTTCAAAATTTTCCGCTTCAATGCAATACCACGTAAAGTTATCGTCTTTATTCAGCTTCACTGCAACACTGCGAACGACGTCTTCGACAAATTTGGGGTTTTCATAGGCCTTTTCCGTTACATATTTTTCATCCACTCTTTTTAAAAGGGAGTATACCTCGCCGCTGGCGGAATCTTCCACAATTTTTATCAAATCTTCGATCCAGAAAAATTTCCGGAAACGGACTTTTGTTGTTACCATACTGCGCTGATTGTGAGCTCCGTATTGACTGATTTCACGTGAACAGGGGCAAACCGTCGTAACGGGAACCATGACTCCCACCAGAAAATCGGACTTCTCGGCGTTGCTTTCGCCGCAAAACATACAGCGATATTCCATGAGGCTTTTGGCTTTGGAAACAGGGGCCGTTTTTTCCAGAAAATAAGCAAAGTCAATTTCCATATGGGCAGATTGGGCGTGAAGTTTCTGCTTTGTTTTTTCCAGAATTGACCGGAAAGTTTTAATGTTGATCTGGCCTTTAAATTCATTGAGCGCTTCTATAAAACGGCTCATGTGTGTGCCTTTGAAATGATGCGGCAGGTTAACGTACATATTTATCGTTGCGTTGACCAGTTGCGTTCCTTTGGCCCGGTCTAGGACAATAACGGGGTATTTTATATTTTTTACGCCTACTTTCTTAATATCTATATTGCGGAAATCTTTCTGGCTTTGAATGTCAATCATAATGAAGTAATTATTTTAAAAGATGTTTGATTGTTATTTGGGTATGTATGTAACTGCTGCATTTTCCGATTCCCGGATTTTAACACGCGCCACCTTGACCCCGGATGTTTTAACTTTTAGCGCCATTTCTTCGCCTATATATTTGGCGATGTTTTCCGCTGATGGATTGATTCCGGAAAAGAAGGGAAGCTCATTTAAGTATTGATGGTCCATTTGCTCCAGAATCTCGCCCAGCCATTTTTTGACTACACGAAAATCGATCAGTAAACCCGTTTCTTTTAAATCCATTGCCCCGACAGTCACTTCCACTTTGAAATTATGGCCGTGCAGTTCCTCGCATTTTCCGCCGATTCGGGACAGAAGATGCGCTGAAGAAAATGATTTTATAATTGTAACTTCGTACATTTCCACCTTCTTCGATTTTAGATGGTTTGTTACTATCATATTTTATGAAGAGGGGGAATAATT
>JQOA01000143.1 GCA_000753945.1 Smithella sp. D17
TTAAGGAAGAATTCGCGAAGATAAAAAGGGAAATAGCGCTTCCGAATCTTAACCCCGATGAATTCCTTAAACTGAACCGCCAGATTGAAACATCCAAATTAAAACTGGTTGAAATCGAAAAATCAGAAAAGAAGAAAATTGAATATCAAACAACATTAAACAATAAAGTTTCAGAGTTGAATAACTTATGGCATGAAGAATATAAAATACTTGAAAAAGAAGTAAGCAGGATAAATGAATATGAAAATTCTCTTTCAATCTCCGTTGAGTATAAAGGCCGGAAAGACATTTTTGATGCAAAACTCAGGGAGATATTTAAGGGGACGGGAATAAGGGGAGCGACTTACGATAGCATTACATCACAATATAAAGATTTTATTGAAATATACAGGAATACTGAAAATTTGAATTCCTCATTGAATATCAGTGAAAACCTGTTAGCCGAGTATAAAAAAAGATTTTACGAAAATCTTTTGGATTTATTGACATTTCGTGTCGATGACAAATTTACAATTAAATATAATGACAAACCTCTGAAAGACCATTCTCTCGGACAACGGGCTACCGCCTTGATACTATTTCTTCTTGCGCAAAAAGAAACCGATGTTTTAATCATTGATCAGCCCGAAGATGATCTGGATAATCAGACCATATACGAAGATGTCATAAAAGAAATTAAATCTTTGAAAGGAAAAATGCAGTTTGTATTTGCTACGCATAACGCAAATATTCCTGTGCTTGGAGATAGCGAGAAAATAATTTCATGCAAGTATTCCGAATCGAAAATCGAAGTACATGACGGCACTATCGATAATCCTTCAACACAGAAGGAAATTGTGACAATTATGGAAGGCGGAGAAGAAGCTTTTAATCGAAGAAAGAATATCTATGAATTATGGAGTTTGAAGAAATGAATGCTATTGAACTGCTGGATATAATTAATTCTGGAGAAACAAGCCGGGTGCAATTTAAAGAAAAGATTACATCTGCTGACCAACTAGCTGCTGAAATGGTTGCTATGTCCAATTCACTTGGCGGTATGATACTGGTTGGCGTTAAGGATAAAACCGGTGAAATTGTGGGATTGAGTAATGCTGAACTACAGAAATATAATCAGCCAACACCATTGAACATCGGGAATATCGCAACTGATAAGGTAATACCCAATATTTATGTGACAACGGAAGTTGTTTCTATTGATAACGGCGATTCGAAAAAAATTTTGGTTATTTATATAAAAGAAGGAATAAACAAACCTTATAAAGATAGGAATCTGGATATTTGGGTAAAACAGGTGGATGGGAAAAGACGTGTTTCTGATAATGCGGAGATACTGCGCCTTTATCAGAGCAGCGCTAATTTATCGGCAGACGAAATGGAAGTTTATGGGACTTCTTTGGGTGATGTCAATAATGATAGGTTTGAACAATATTTTAAAAAAGAGTTTCAAAAAACAATCGAAGAAGAAGGGTTGACTTTTGAGCAGGCTCTTAAGAGAAAAAAAGTGATACGAAATGGAAAGTTGACTTTGGCTGGGGTATTGTTTTTTGGGAAAGAGCCACAGAATTATAAGCCGGCCTTCTGCATTAAGGCGGTATCTTTTTGGGGAAACAGCATCGGAGGAAACGAATATAGAGACAGTCGAGATATAATAGGAACAATTCCGGATATGTTTTATGAAGGGATAAAATTTTTTGATGTAAATTTAAAACACACGCAGCAGGGTCAAAACTTTAATTCACCGGGAATATTGGAAATTTCAAAAATAGCGCTTGAAGAACTGCTGCAAAATGCACTTCTACATCGGGATTATTTTAGAAACTCGCCGATACGTTTAATGATTTTTGATAACAGGGTTGAAATTATAAGCCCCGGCAAATTGCCTAATAATCTGACAGTTGAGGAAATTAAATATGGAAACCCGGTAATTAGGAATAACCAATTAGTTTCTTATGCCATACATATTTTACCATATAAAGGGCTTGGTTCCGGTATTAGACGAGCGTTGGAATCACAACCGGATATCCAGTTTTTTAATAACATTGAAGGAGAACAATTTATAGTTAAGATACCTAGGCCGGAGACAAGTAATTGAAACTCCATTTCGACCCTAATCAGGAATTCCAACGCGAGGCGATCAATTCCGTTGTCGGGATTTTTGAAGGACAACCATTAAATCGCAGCGATATGGATCTATTATTCGCCGATCCGCTTTTTCAGGAAGCGGGCATTGGCAACCGGCTGACGCTGGATGGTGATCAGATTCTCAAAAATGTCAATGCAGTGCAACAGGCCAACGGCCTTGCCGTTTCGAATCAGCTTGACGGCATGAATTTTTCCGTGGAAATGGAAACAGGCACAGGGAAAACCTATGTTTATCTGCGAGCGATCTATGAACTGAATAAAAAGTATGGATTCAAAAAATTCGTCATTGTTGTTCCGTCCATTGCCATCCGCGAGGGCGTACTGAAAAACCTGGAAATCACCTTTGATCATTTCCAGAATCTTTATGACAAGATGCCGGTCAACTTCGATGTTTACGATTCCAGGCGCGTCTCCAATCTGAGAAGCTTTGCTATTAACAATAACATTCAGATTCTGGTCATCAATATTGATTCCTTCGCCAAGGATGAAAACATCATCAATAAACCCAATGACCGGCTGACAGGCCTTAAGCCGGTTGAATTCATCCAGATGACAAAGCCAATTGTTATTGTGGACGAGCCGCAAAACATGGAAACGGAAATCAGAAAAAAAGCCATCGCCAATCTTAATCCGCTTTGCACGCTGCGCTATTCCGCCACGCATACGAACCGTTACAATATGGTTTACAGCCTTGATCCGGTCAAAGCTTATGATCTGGGGCTGGTCAAGCAAATAGAAGTCGATTCCATCGTCACGGAAAACGATTTTAATGAAGCATTTATCGCTTTGGAAAAGGTTACAGCGACAAAAACAAAAACATCAGCGAAAATCAAATTAGACGTCAATACAAATGACGGCGTCAGACGCAAAACAGTGACGGCGAAAGTCGGCGATGATTTATACGATTTATCCAACAGACGCGATATTTATAAAAGCGGTTACATCATCAACGGCATTGACGTGAGCGATGGTTTCATAGAGCTTGCCAATGGTGAAACTGTTTTTGTAGGCGACGCAAAAGGCGGCCTTACCGACGAGGTGATGAAAGTCCAATTAAGAAAGACGATTGAGGAACATTTCTTAAAAGAAAGAAAATTTCAAGACAAAGGCATCAAGGTGCTTTCACTTTTCTTTATCGACCGGGTGGCCAACTATCGCAGTTATGGCGCGGACGGCAATCCGGTCAAAGGAAAGTTTGCTCTCTGGTTTGAAGAAATATACAGGGAAATGTCCGGTAAAGGCTCTTATAAAGGGCTGCTGCCGTATCAGGCGGAAGAAGTCCACAACGGCTACTTCTCGCAGGATAAGAAAGGCAGCTGGAGCGACACAAAAGGCAATTCTCTGGCCGATGACGATACTTTTAAACTGATCATGAAGGATAAGGAAAGGCTGCTCGATATTAACGAACCTTTGCGTTTTATCTTCAGTCATTCCGCGTTGCGCGAAGGATGGGACAACCCCAACGTCTTTCAGATTTGCACGCTCAACGAAACGCATTCCGAACTGAAAAAAAGACAGGAAATAGGCCGGGGACTAAGGCTGGCAGTGAATCAGGAAGGTCTGCGTATCCAGGATACAAACATCAACAGACTCACGGTTATTGCCAATGAAGCTTATGAAGATTTTGCCCGGCAACTGCAAACTGAAATAGAGGAAGATTGCGGCGTGTCTTTTCAGGGCAGGATTAAGAACAAGCAAAAGCGGGCTGCTGTGAAATACCGTAAAGGCTTTGAGCTGGATGAAAAGTTCAGGAATATTTGGGACAAGATAAAATTTCAGACAACCTATAAAGTCGATTACGATTCGCAGGAACTGATCAAAAAAGCGGCCAAAGCAGTTAATCAGATGCCCGTAACCAAAAAAGCGATTATTAAAACGACCAAGACGGTCGTCGAATTCGATAAGACCGGCATCATAGCCGATATTAGAGCTTCATATAACATCACTATTGAAGGAAAGTTTCGCATACCGGATGTTCTGTTTTACATACAGGAAAGAACTGAATTGACACGCTCCACGGTGCTGGAAATTCTTTTACAGTCGGGTAGAACAGGCGAAATAATGATCAATCCTCAGCTCTTTCTCGATAATGCAGTTAATGTCATTAATGAAGCGTTGACCGAATTAATGATAGACGGGATCAAGTATGAAAAGATAGGCGCGAAAGAATATGAAATGCGGTTGTTTGAAGACTATGACATTCATGTCAATGATCTGACTTTTAAAGTTACAAAGAAAGATAAAACCATCTACAGCAACCTGGTGCCGCTTGATTCCAACGTGGAATATGCTTTTGCCAGGGATTGCGAAGAACGCGATGATATAGAATTCTACTTTAAACTGCCTTATTGGTTTAAAATCAACACACCAATCGGAACATATAATCCTGATTGGGCGTTAATAAAAAAGAATGAAAAAACAGTTTACTTTGTCGCGGAAACAAAATCCACCGGTCAGGAATTAAGAACATCCGAAAAACAAAAAATAAAATGCGGTCATGCGCATTTTAACGAATTTGAAGAGATAAAATTCAAGCAGGTTGCCAATGTGAGTGATTTGGATTGAAACTATCCAAGAAAGTCGAGCTTTTATTATTTGCAAACAATTCTAATCAAGCAAACCTGATTTTCTCCAGACCAGGCATGGCTATTTATTTTCCCGAAATTTTGCGGGTGGTTAATGGAGCGGTCTTGCCATAGGAATTTCCAGCCGGTTCTTTGTCGCGTCCTCTTTCTGCGATAACAAGTTTGGAACCGGGACGTTTTTTACGGGCATATCGGATAAGGGTGTGGATCAAACCCTTATGAAATCTGCCTTTTTCCGATTCATCAAGCAAGAGGTCTATGGCGGCCCTGAGCGAAAATGGACTTTTTCTATATGGACGCTCTGATATCAGCGCATCCAGAGTGTCAACTATGCCTATCAGATGAGAATATTTATTGAGCCTCTTGATGCCCAGCGGATAACCCGACCCGTCAAGTCTCTCATGATGTTGGAACGAAGAGAATGCAACAGCTTTACAGTCCTTGCCGAAATAATAATGCAAAAGAACGTATCCTATCAATGGATGTGTTTTTATTATGCGGCGTTCATCTATTGTAATAGGTGAACGTTTATTCAGAATACTCAGAGGTATGCGCGACTTCCCCAGGTCGTGAAACAGGCTCATGCGCAGGGCCATGTCCGGGGCATATTTATTTTTTAGTGAGTGGTCCAAGGCTATTTTAGCAGCCAAAACGGCAATAGTCAGACTATGGTTATACGTATATGGCGACACCTCTTTCATATACGCGAGTTCGGTCAAGATCTTGTCAGGCATTTTTATGCGGCGTATATAACTTATTATCTTCAGATTAATTTCATGCGGATATAATATATCTGAATAACGTTTATCTTTGAAGGTATGAATCCAGTCCGTGAAGATCGGGGTGTTTTTTATCGGGACATAGCGTATTTTTCCGGATGAACCGGCAATATTCTTCAGAGTTCTGATGTTGATGATAGTGCCGGCTTGAACAAGCAGTTTTTTATCAATGCTATATAGATTTTTTTCAAGATGCATGAAGGCCGTCCCGAGAGAATAAAAATTTTACTCAACCTCTATTTTTTTGGTGCGGGGATTTTGAACTTTCCATCCACTGTTTGATGCGGTTGGCATCACCGTAACGGGTCAATTTCCCCTGAGCGTCAAGAAGCACGATCAGCACAGAACGTTTGGCCACCTGAGATTGCATAACAAGGCATCGACCGGCCTCGTCTATGAAGCCTGTCTTAGAAAGGCCTATTTGCCATCGGGGATTTCCGACCAGACGATTGGTATTATGGAATTGAAGTATGCGTCGGCCTGCACGAATGGATGTTTCTTTACAGGTGGTGTATTCCCGGATAATGCTATATTGATACGCTGCATCAACCATCCGCGCCAAATCCTTGGCGGAAGAGACATTGCCGCAGTGAATACCGGCGGGATCTATGAAGCGTGTATCGTTGAGCCCCAGCGATTTGGCTTTGGCATTCATTGCAGAAGTGAAAGCGTGGAGACCGCCCGGATATGTCCGTCCCAAAGCATGGGCAGCACGATTTTCAGAAGCCATTAAAGCCAAAAGCAACGCATCCCCGCGCGTGATGCGTGTGTTAACAGGCAATCGAGAGCGGCTGTGGCGAATAGTGTCTACGTCTTCAGATTCGATAGTGATTGATTCCTCAAGATCCAGTTTTGCATCCAGCACTATCATTGCTGTCATGAGCTTGGTAATGGAGGCAATGGGCATGATTGCTTCTGCTTGTTTCTGCACAAAACATTCCCCTGTAAGCTGATCCTCCACCAGTGCGGAGGCGGAGTGCAAAACGAGATTACGGGAAGACTGGAAAGCCTTAACTTGCGAATATTTTGAATGGCCAGCGGGGATTTTCGATGCATCTGAAAATCCTACTATTCCCGGAAACAAAAGTATCGCGCTACTTAAAAAGATTACTATTCTTAAAAAATACCTGTATTCCATGCTCTTTTTAAAAAACCATTTTATTATTTTTTCTAAGATCATCAGTATCACATATCTCGCTATAGTTCATCTATTTTTTTAGTGTTGGTTTTAGTCGCTGTCCAGAAAATTTATGCGACAGATTTATCGAGCGCAGAACAAACATAAAAGGGATAAAATAACCAATATATGTATAGTAATGACACCAAATTTATGACGCTGATAGAATTCGTTTGCCTTTTGAATCCGCTCCAGTCCGCCGCACAATCGCCGGAAACGCTCAAGGCCTTTGTATTTTTTATCGTTGTCCGAGGCAAAATCGTTTTGAAAAGCAAACATGGGGTAAACGGCGTAGAGGTCATCTTGCAGCGGACGAAAAATCGTATCAATAACAATTCCCTGCCAGGGCTGATAAGCCAGCGTTGCCGCATAAGACCTGTTTAAAGCGTAGGCGTGCGCCAGGCTTTGGTATCTGACTTTTTGGATGAATGGATTATTTGTTTTACGGCTGGAGCGGATTAACGCTCCCAAAAGCAGCACTTTCCAATTGGGATTTTCCGCTAGAAATTGAGTGCATTGATTGAAGTGCTCTGCCTCAAAGCGGTCAAAAATAACGTCGTCTTCAAAAACGATGATGCTCTCCGCGCCAGCCTCCAATCCTTTTCGCAGACAGGTCATGTGCGATTCATACATGCCTTGTTCGATATTAAAGGGATGAGGTTTAACAAGAACGAATTCAACTTTTCCTGTCAAGCCCACTTTGGCAAACGAATTTGCAGCGGCTTGCCGCCGGTCTGCGCGCTCTTCCAGAGAGATGCAGTAGATACGATCAAAAAAATCCCAGCCAGTGGCTTCTTTTTGCACGGTATCCTCAATCAATCGCATTTTACTTTACAGGATGTTTTTATAATATTAGTATCGAGGCCGTGTCAAGAAAATGAAAATCAAAACGAATCTATCTAAAAGGATTTTGTTGTGCGAAAGAAAATAGCCCAATACCTTGCCGGAAAAAAATTTATCCAAAAGATAATGGAGACTCCGGCGGATCTCCGTGAATTCCAAGAACGTCCTACACCGCGGTTGATTACCGGATTGGTATTGATGGTTTTGAGCTTTATCATGGGTTGGCCAACGGTGGCCGCTCTGAGCGTTCTGGCCGTCTGGTTTCAGGAACCGCTGATCGCTGTCATCGGCTGTCCGGCGACCTACGCTCTTTCCTACGTTATCTTTATTGTCGGCGCATGGCTTTCACACGCACCCCACTACATGGGTGTTCTGGCGAGATACACCTTACAATCTTTTCTCAGAAAATTACTCGCCTGAACTTTACATGTGCCGTACCATCCACCACGGCGGAAATATGCAAGGAGATTACTTTTTACCGCCCAGACTTCAAAGAGGGTATCGATTGTCAGATCATGATTTTTGATTGTACCGGGTTATGTAGTCAGTTCTCCATAACCGCACCTCCATGTCGATTATATATCATAGGGTCATCTTGATTGCAAACAGGAATTAACACTTCTGCGCCGAGAACTATTGTCGTGTCAATCCAGAAATGTCATTTCGACCGCAGGGAGAAATCTAAGATTTCTCAGTTGTGAAGGCTCCTTCGAAATGACAGAGTATCGTTGACATGACACTATGTTGACTATTAGCAGTTGTATGATTGCCGGAACTTTTTTTATTCTGAAAGAACTGGAAGACTCATTAATAGTGGGAACCTATAACAAAGACTCACATCCTGGAGAGGACGCAGGTTAGAATTTTTTAAAAGGGGCTAACCATAAATGGCTAACCCCTTTTAAAATTGGTGCGCCCAGCAAGATTCGAACTTGCGGCATCCAGATTCGTAGTCTGGCGCTCTATCCAGCTGAGCCATGGGCGCTAAATATGCTGATTAAATTTGCGGTGACTTCCATAGCACAGCAATGAAAGCAACACAATTTTTAAAAAACTGGCGGAGAGAGCGGGATTTGTCCGGCATGCGCCGGACACCCGAAGTATGCCGGGTGAACCCGATCCAAACATAAACTTCGCCTGTATTGTAATGGCGGAGAGAGCGGGATTTGAACCCGCGGTACACCTTTAAAGGGCGTACAATCGCTTAGCAGGCGATCGCTTTCGGCCACTCAGCCATCTCTCCGTTTTTTATTCGGGCCGATATTTATTATTTGTAATCCTTAACGGATTTCACAATTTGGCGGAGGGAGCAGGATTCGCCCGGCATACGCCGGGCGTCCGGCAGGGAACCCCGGCGTATGCCTGGGTATGCCGGACGAACCCGCATGATATCCTGTCCGTACCGCTTCTAATTTTCTGGCGGAGGGAGCAGGATTCGAACCCGCGAGACTTTCATCCAACGGTTTTCAAGACCGCCGCCATCGACCACTCGGCCATCCCTCCATTTATTTTATCATACTTTCAATGATTCGTTTTTTAATATCTTTTCTGCCATCACTGCTTTTTAAATATTCTTCTCTTCTCGCTGTTTCCTCTTTTGTGTTATAGGCTTCATAACACAATAACTTCATTGGTAACCGGTGTTTTGTAGATTCTACATTTCCTCTTAGATGTTCTGAAAATCTTCTTTCAATATTGCCCGTCATCCCAACATAAAATTCTTTGTCCAGTTCGCTCTGCAATATATAAACGTAATACATCATCAAAGACCAATTGAAGGTTTCGCCCGGTTCTTACCGGGCGCCCGGCGTATGCCGGGTCAAGACCGCCGCCATAGACCACTCGGCCATCCCTCCATAAATAACATATTTCCTTTAAGATTGCTTCTTAAGGAGTAATTCGTTCCAGTCCTCTCATATAGGGACGCAAAGCTTCCGGTATGATAACACTTCCATCAGCCTGCTGATAATTTTCCAGTATCGCCACAACAGTTCTGCCGACAGCAAGACCGGATCCATTTAATGTATGTACAAACTCAACCTTACCGCTTTCTTTTCGACGAAACCGAATAGATGCGCGGCGCGCCTGAAAATCTTCAAAATTGCTGCATGAAGAAATTTCCCGATACGTATTTTGTCCCGGCATCCAGGCTTCCACATCATAAGTCTTGGCTGAAGAAAACCCCAGATCAGCCGTGCAAAGGCAAACAGTGCGATAAGCAATTCCTAGTTTTTTAAGAACTTCTTCCGCATTGGCAGTCAGTTTTTCCAACTCGTCATAAGAAGTTTCCGGCCGGGAAAACTTCACCATTTCCACTTTATTGAACTGATGCTGACGGATCAATCCCCGTGTATCTTTGCCGTAGGATCCGGCTTCCGAACGGAAACAGGGAGAATAAGCTACTAAATAAACAGGCAGCTTCTCTTCTTCCAGAATTTCTTCGCGGTAAATATTGGTTACCGGAACTTCCGCTGTCGGAATCAGATAATATTCCATACCTTCAATTTTAAAAAGATCTTCCTTAAATTTCGGCAACTGACCGGTACCGGTCATGCTTTCGGCATTGACCATAAAAGGTGTCAACACTTCCGTGTAACCGTGCTTTTCCGTATGCAAATCCAGCATAAAATTGAACAGCGCTCTCTCAAGCTGAGCCCCTGCACCTCGATAAACTGTAAAACGTGCTCCGGTTATTTTTGCACCACGCGCGAAATCCAGAATATTCAAGCTTTCGCCAAGTTCAAAATGCTGTTTGGGTTCAAAACTGAAAACCGGTTTTTCACCCCAGGTACGCACAACCGGATTATCTTCGGAGCTCAGGCCCTGCGGAACAGATTCATGCTGAATATTCGGTACAATCATGACAAAAGAATTAAGTTCTTCTTCCGTCACTTTAAGACTTTCGTCATATTCTTTTATCTTTGTCGAAACGTCTCCCATCTTCTCGATAAGAGCCGAGGCGTCCTCTTTCTTTTTCTTGAGTTCGCCAACTTGCTTAGAAACACTATTGCGCTCATTGCGAAGCGTTTCCACCGCCTGCAAAATGTCGCGTCTCTTCGAGTCCAGAGCCAAAAATCGATCAAAATCTATTTTCTGACCGCGTTCATCCATTTTTTTACGGACAAGATCGATATTTTGTCTTAAATACTTAATATCTAACATACTTAACCTTTTGAATCTTTTGCTGGTTTTACCGGCCAAGACTGGTTTTCCTATCATTTTGGAATCTTGAAGTCAATGATTTTGTCTGAGGGGCTTATATTATGAACTGGTTAATTTCCTTTTGACCATATTGACAACAGCATGCATTTCCGGGCTTTTCATAAAAAAAGCACAGATAAAGAAAACGACGGCCCCTATAATAATGGAAGTCGTAAGATACAGTAATCTTATTTTAAATGCGGCATAAGTATTCCAGGGATTTAGTAAATCAAAAAGAAAGATCGCCGCCAGCATAAAAAGAGTTGATATTATAATTTTAAAAATTGATACAAAAAAAGAGCGGTCGAGATATATCCCAATTTTTCTTTTTAAGACAAAAGCCAGGACAAGGACATTGACGGAGGCTGCAATTGAACCAGCCAGAGCAATACCACTATGCTTTAAAGGATACATCAAGGCAAGGGCAGCCAGCACATTCACTATCAATGTAACAATGGCAGCTTTGAGTGGCCATTTGGAATCCTGCAGGGAATAGAAAGAAGAAACAAATACGCGGATGGTTGCAAAAGCCCAAAGACCAAGCGCGTAACACAATAAAGCCTGACTTGTATAAACGGCGGCTCGAGTATCAAAAGCGCCACGTTGAAACAAGACGGAAATAATCGGCAGGTTCAGAGCCATTAAAGCGACCATGGCCGGAATGGTTAAAAAAAGCATCAGGCGCAGAGAAAAAGAAATGCTCGATTTTAATTCATCAATTTTACCGGCAGCAACATGACTGGAAAAACTGGGCAAAGCCGCCGTTCCAATGGCAATGGCAAATACTCCCAGTGGCAATTCCATAACTCTGTCGGCATAAAAAAGATAGGTTACAGAACCGCCCGGAAGCAATGAAGCCAAAACAGTCCCAACAACAACATTGATAGTCGTTACACCGGCACCCAGGATGGCCGGAATCATTAACAGGCCTATCTGTTTAATTCCAGGATGGTGCAGGTTTACTATAAGTTTCAGTTTGAAACCGAAATTCCTTAAAAAAGGCCACTGCAAGGCCAGTTGCAGAAAACCTCCAATCAGGACTCCCACTGCCAAAGCTGTAATAGGTTCGGCAAAAAAGGGACGCAAAGTAAACGCCGCCGCAATCATGGCAATGTTTAACATTACCGGAGAGAGCGCAGGTGCCGCAAAATGTCTGAATGAATTTAAAATGCCCATGCATAAAGCGACAAGCGCAACAAAAAATATATAAGGAAACATCAGACGGTTCAAGAAAACAGCCAGTGAAAACTTCTGAGGATCGGAAATGAAACCGGGAGCGATTACTCCGACAATCAGAGGAGAGAAGAGAATGCCCAACACCGATACAACGACTAAAATTATGGAAAGGATGGTAAAAGCATTGTTAGCCAGTTCGATGGCTTCCTCTTTTGTTTTTTTCTGGAGGTACTCGGTAAAAACAGGAACAAAGGAAATGGTTAGAGATCCCTCACCCAGCAGACGTCTGAGCATGTTCGGAATTCGAAAAGCCACCCAGAACGCGTCAGTCATCCAATTAGCGCCAAAAAAAGCGGCGATAACAATATCTCTCAGCATTCCAGAAATACGGCTGACCATCGTTGCCGCACCCACAATTCCGGCAGCTTTGGCGACTTTGGCGTTTTCCGAATTTTTTGTTTTTTCCATAATGAGTTAGCTTAATACAACATGTTGCCCTTATAGCACTATAAGGAATGAATTACGACGTGATAATCTAATTGGTTTTGCAGATATTATTTATTTTCGTTTCCAATTCCACCTTACTTATATCTTTAACCATAATTGTTTTTTTTCGTGATTTCGCGCCGGAAGCTATTTCCAACTGGCTTTTCTTTAGTCCCAGTTCTTTGGCTAATAATTTTATGCAAGCCTCGTTGGCCGCTCCTTCTACAGGTGGCACGGTAACCTTGACTTTTAAAGCGCCTTCCTGCACACCCACTATTTCTACACGGGAAGCGTGCGGGATTACGTGAATATCAAAAGTCAGGCCTTTTTTTGACTCTCTCAAAAAAACCATATCAGTCAAAGGAATTTTCCTTTCTCAAAGAATTAGAGATGACTGGCCAGTTGAATAATAGTTTCCACAAGAAAATATTTTAAAAAGACAATCGCCAGGATAACTATAATAGGTGAAATATCGATCCCTACATTGCGCATAGGTAATTTTCTGCGAATAGGTTGCAGAACCGGTTCGGTAACACGATACAAAAAGACCACGATCTGATTATAGGGATCAGGATTAACCCATGATATCACGGCACGGAAAATAATAATCCACATGTACAGGGTTAGAACAATATCAATGACTTTCGCCAGCGCAATAATTAAATTACTTAAAACAAACATTAAAACCTCTCTAATCGATTGGTGTTCAGTCTTTTCTGTTAACTACCGCTGAAATTGATGCAGCGAATTTATCCAGAAACATATTAAACTCGTCCGGTCTTTCCAACATGACCATGTGACCGGCGCCGGTAACTATTTCCAGCCTTGCTCCATTAATGTTTGCGGCAAGTTGACGGGAAAAATCCGGCGGTGTCATTTTATCTTCTGCTCCACAGATGATACAAGCAGGCACGTTGATTTTACATATTTCTTCAGTCAAGTCCAGGTTATTGCACGCCACAAGATCTCCATATAAAATATCAACTTTTGATTGGGTAATGCTTCTTCGCAGCGGGTCGGATAATTTGGCGCGGTTTTCCTTAGCCAGTGAATGTGCTATGAGCACAGTATTTTTCAAGTCGAGGATATCCAGTAATTTCCTTATCCAAAGACAGTAGGCCTTCACATCTGACTCTCCGCTGCCACCGGAGTGGCCATGCCCGGGAAGATCAAGTGCAACTATGTTATATTTTTTATGCAGTCGGGCATATTGATGCGACCAGGCGGTATGATCACTGCCGGAACCATGAATAAAGAAAAGGCTTTGTTTGTGTGCATCAAAATCGACAGCACTTACCCAGCAAGCAATTTTTACCGATTCAACATCAGAAAATTTTAACATATTTACTTTATCCTTTAAAAACTAAGTATCATAAAAGCGAATTTTTGTGCAATGGAAGAATCACCTATGAAAAAACTTGACCGGATTTGTGTTAACAAGATAAAAGGAGGAAATGACGGAATAATTATTGTGGAGGAATTAGACTATGTTCAAAGGTAAGAGGGTAGCAATCATTGGCGGCGGGAAAATGGGAAGTATCATTGCCGAAGGTTTAATTGCGCAGAAAATTGTTCCCGCTAAAAATATCATTGTTACGGACATTGACGCCGCAAGGCTTAAATCACTCCGTTCTTCTTTAAAATTAAAAGTTTCTCATGATAATGAAAAAACCGTCAAAGATGCGGATATAATAATACTTGCCGTTAAACCGCAAAATATGGCCGCAACACTCCAGGGAATAAGCCCCGCTATTAATAAATCAAAAATAGTGATTTCCATTGCTGCAGGAATCACAACAAATTTTATTGAAAAATTCTTCACCAAAGGAGTTCGGGTTATCAGGGTAATGCCCAATACACCGGCGCTTATTGGCGAGGGAGCAACGGCCGTGGCCAAAGGAAGCTGCGCCAAGAAAAGCGATGTCAAATTGGCGCATGCTATTTTTAATGCCGTCGGCATCAGCGTTGAAGTCGAGGAAGCTCTCATCGATGCGGTAACCGGCCTGAGCGGCAGCGGTCCAGCTTATTGTTTTTTGATAATTGAAGCGCTTATCGACGCCGGAGAACAAATGGGTCTGCCGCGGGATTTGGCTGCAAAACTTGCCATGCAAACCATGCTGGGAGCCGCCCGCCTCTGTATCCACAGCGATAAACAGCCGGCGCAATTAAGGGAGATGGTTACATCGCCCGGAGGCACTACAGTTGCCGGGCTCAAAGCGCTGGAAGAAGGGAAAATCCGGTCAACCATTATTTCCGCCGTCAAAGCAGCGACAAAAAGATCTAAAGAATTAGCCAGCGGTAAATAATGGCGATTTTATTTCCTACTCTTCATCTTTTCTGTTTGTTTCTGTTTCACTAATATGATCTTCCGGCTCATCCTGTTTTGAAGTAACAATACTTTCTTCAGGCTTAGCCGGTTCAATTATAAAAGGACTTGATTTCGCCGGAGCATTTTCCGCTGCCGGCAAATTATCTTCCTCGTGAACTTCCTGAACAATCGCCGATGCGCCATTCATTACCGGAGAGGTTTCCGTTGACGCTTCCGTCGGTTTTCTCTTCTTGTGCCGTGGTCTTCGGCGGTTTTTCTTTTTAGTATGTTTCTCGCCGTTTGCCGAAACTTTTTCCTCAATGTTCGAACTTGAAGCCTCTTGAACTTCTGCATCCTTTGTTTCTTCCGAATGGTCCTGATCATCAACATGCTCTCTGGCTATTTGCCGTATTTCCACATTATCCCAGGGTATTTCCGCGCTACCGGCAATATTCAAAGCAATATCGAACTCCGATTCCAAATCCAGCAGTTCGCTTCTTTTACGGTTAAGAATGTAATCGGCTATTTCGTGGGGCAAGATTATTTTCAATTCGGAATAAATTCCCTTGACGGCTTCCGATTCAATCTTACGAAATGCCCCCAGCGCAGCAGCTTCCAGAGATTGACGCAAACCGCTCCCTTTACAGAAAGGACATTTCGTGTAACTGATTTCCTGAATTGTCGACTGTTTCTTTTGCCGGGATAATTCGAGTATCCCGAATTTAGAAATACGCGAGAGCTGGATTCTGGCTTTATCTATACTAAGCGCTGTTTTGAAAGATTTCTCCACTTCGGCAATATGTTTTTTGTCCATCATGTCAATAAAATCGATGACAATCAATCCGCCTAAGTCCCGTAACCGCAGTTGCCTGGCAATCTCCTCGCTGGCTTCAATGTTTGTTTTAAAGGCTGTCTCTTCAATATTTTTCTTATTGGAAGCGCGCCCGGAATTAACATCAATCGTAATCATAGCTTCTGTCGGATTGATAACAATGTGTCCGCCGGATTTAAGGTCTACGCGTTCCTGATAAATAACGCGTATTTGGTCTTCCAAATGATAATTGTCAAAAAGAGGTGTTTTTTCTTTGTAATGTTTGAGTATTCTTATATAACGTGGAGAAATAGCTCTCAAATAAGCTTGCATTTTGCGGAAAGTTTCCAGATCATCAACAAGAATTTCGTCAATTTCCGATGTAAGGTAATCGCGCAAACTGCGTACGCCGAAATCTGTTTCCTGGTAAATCATGGAAGTTTTACCAAGACTGCCTGCTTTTTTATTGATTTCTTTCCAGAGACGCACGAGATGTTGATAGTCACGGGCAATCTCCTGCTTTGTCCGGTTGAATCCCGCCGTTCTGACAATAAATCCCATACTCTCAGGGATTTTAATTTGTTTCATTATATTTTTTATTTTCTGCCGGTCTTCTTCATCTTCAACTTTGCGGGAAATTCCACTGCCGGGTTTGTTGGGAAGTAAAACCAGATATCTGCCGGGAAGAGAAACATAAGAGGTAAGAAGGGCCCCTTTGTTGCCAATCGCTTCTCTAACAGCCTGAACGATTATTTCATTTCCAGCCTTCAGAACAGGCCGGCTATGGTCCTGGCCGTTTTCCTGTTGGGTTAAATATTCAGGATTGACATCCTTAAGCGGGAGGAAACCATCTTTAGAGCCTCCGTAATCAACGAAGGCTGCCTGAAGGCCGCGTTCAACTTTAAGAACTTTACCTTTATAAATGTTGCCGGTAATTGGTTCTCTCGTCGGCATTTCGATGTTGAAATCAACTAAAATGCCTTTTTCGTTAACCGTAGCCATCCGCATCTGTTCTTTGTGAACAGCGTTAACTAGCATAATGTGCTTCATAAATGTCCTTTTTGGCTGGCTGATATTTCTGCACGTGTACAAGCGCCAATAGACTTTTTGAGAGTCTATTTATAAAATACCGCTCAACCTGTTATATTTATAGAAAGGCGCTTATATCGCCTTTTCCTATTCTTATAATTTCTATGTTGTCATCAACCAAACTGATGACGCTCGATGGTTGCGGCATAATAATACCACCATCAATAATTAAGTCAACCACACGGCCGAAGTATTCTTTGATCACAGAGGGATCACCCAGTGTTTCGCCCTGGTCTGTTTTCACACTGGTGCTGATTATCGGCTGACCGAGTTCTTTGACCAGCGAAAGACAAATCTGATTGTCCGGAACTCTTATACCCGTTGTTGACCGTTTCGGCAAAATAATTTTTGGCACCAGACGCGAGGCTTCCAGAATAAAAGTATAAGCCCCCGGTAAAAGTCTTTTCATTGTTTTATAGGCATAATCGGTAACCTTGGCGTATTCGCTGATGTGTTTCAGATCGGAGCAGACAAAACTCAGGGGTTGTTTTCTGTTTCTTTTTTTTAATTCGTATATTTTTTCAATACCTTTTTTATTCGACAAATCACAGCCCAATCCGTAGACCGTATCGGTAGGATAGATTATTATCCCGCCATCACGCAGAATATCCACGGCTTTTTTAATAAGCCGCATTTGCGGATTCTGGCCGTTGATGGACAGCAACATTTTTTAACTTCCTATTGTTTATTGCTTTTACGAAAGGTGTATATCAAGAAACAGACACTTTCGCAACGACAGCTTTGAAATGAAAAGGATTTAACCATCACAGCCAATGAGTCTGTGTAGCAATTACTTTTCCTGTCATTAGGTGCGTGTCCCCCGCTGGCGGGGGATTAAGGGGGTGGATTTGTTAGGCTTGAACGACAACAAGGAATTTACCCTCAATGAAAAAGCGCTTGCACAAGACGCCACACGGGATGGCTATTTCGGCGTGGTTACGAATGTCATGGACCTGGATGCGAAAGAGATTGTTGAGAACTACAAGACGTTGTGGATTGCAGTAATTCCCATTTAGTCAGAAACATCTGGAAATCAACAATCAGACGATTGAAAGCACTGAAAGAATGATAGACTGAAAGAATGATAGGAGGAAATGTATTCCTTAATTCTTTTGTAATTAGTTGTGTTCACTTCCCGATCGTCTATCAGGCTATTGACGGCACGGAAAGCAATTGTTTCCGCTTTATCGTAAGCATCTTTCTTGTCAAGTACCTCTCCTGCTTATTTTTCATAACCAAATTTTGATGAAGTCGTAAAAAGTCGAAAAACCGTCATACCGGTGAAGGCCGGTATCCAGAACCTATTGAAATAACTGGATTCCCGCCTTCGCGGGAATGACAAAAAAGGGCAAAAGCGACTTTTTACGAGACCATCAATTTTATGTCAAAATATTTGTAGCCGTTATCTTGCGGATTGATCGGGTATTGCGACCTTCAGGTTAGATCAATCCCTACAACAACGATTCTAGGGCGGGCACCCCGTGCACGCCGATTATTATTTATTTTCGGCGCGTTCAGGAAACGCGTCCTGGTGTGCCCGGCATGGGCGCGAACTATCAGAATGAAAGGAGTCTGACGGAGCCGACAGCGGCAACCGTAGCCGAACGGCAAGGGGGAACCCGCAAGGGGAAGCTGGAAGAAGCCGAAGGCAGGCTATTGCCAGAAGCGCGAGCCTCCAGGAGCCGCAGGGCGCGACAACACCGGTCACCACCCTTCGGGCGCAGAGAAGCCCAAGGGTGAAGCCCGTCAAGCACGACAGCGTTGGAAGGCAAGTGGAAGGCGACACGAAAGCCGGAAAGAAAGCGATGTACGATCATCGCCGAGTCTTCAGAAAGCCCTGTCAAACGCAACCCTGCGTCGATATGGCTTTCTGCTGCCGTCAGAGGCTTTCGGATAAACCGATGTACCTAATCGCCGGATGCGGAAAACCGCATGTCCGGTGGTGTGGGAGGGTCATGGGGCGCAATCCCCGCGACTCGACCCGATCACGCTGCTCACTGCCGCCGCGTTATCCTTTGAATTCAAGTTGGTTTTCGCGCTTTGAGGCGAATGTTTTGGTGCCCACACGAAAATAACATTTTCTTTCATCCTGTTTTGTGGTATAGAATAAAGCATCAAATTTAATACCAGAAAGGATGTGAATTATAATGTCTTTGAGCATATCTGAAGATATCAAGACGGTTTCCGACTTAAAAAAGAAAACGAATGAAATTTTCAAACAACTGCACCATACGGGACGTCCCATTGTTGTAACAGTTAACGGCAAGCCTGACGCCATTTTAATGGACGTAAATGTTTTTGAAAAAAAGATGAAAGCGCTTAATCTCGGATTGCTGCTGGCGCAGGCGGAAAAAGATGTCAAAGACGGCCGCACGAAGGATGCCCGGATTTTCTTAAAGGAGATTAAGAAAAGTGCCAAAATTTCGAGTTGAAATTACCGGGACTGCCCAATCGGATATTTGGGGCATATTTCATTATATCTCTGCCGATAACCAAACGGCGGCAATTAATCTCATCCAGGAAATTGAAAGACAAATTAATTCCTTGGAAATATTTCCCTTAAGAGGCCCGGTCATTCCCGAATCTTTTGAACTGGGTGTAGAATACCGCCACATCATTTATGGTCATTATAGAACCGTCTTCAAAGTTGATCACTCCAGAGTCATTATTATGCGAGTTATTCATGGCGCTCGCTTGATGAATATGGATATTTTTGAAAAAATCCCGGTACCGAACAGGAAAATAACGAAAGAAAACGGATATGAAGGCCAAAGCCTTCGATAGTCTCGACATGGATACAACTTGTTGACAACTTTTAAAATTAGTTTACAATAAAGTTGTCAACAATAATTACAGAGAAAATATATGGAAATGAGAACTCTTATCCTCAATACAATCAAGAAACAGGGGCAGGTGACTACCGCTGATATCGTGGACCAAACAGGGCTTTCGCGGGCTTACGCTCAGAGGTTTCTGAAAAACCTTGCTGATGAAGGCGTTATTGTTTTGATGGGTAAGGCAAATCAGGCCCACTATATTATGCCTTCGCCAAAAGGTTCAAGCATTGCGAAACCTTTAAGGGTTCACCGGATCATGCTCAACAAGGATTTGGCCGAGGATAAGGTGTTGCGTCGAATCAAAGAAGAAAGCGCAATCTTCCAAGGCGTTGCCGCTAACGTTTCTTCCATTATCGATTACGCTTTTACCGAGATGCTCAACAACGCGATTGAGCATTCTACTTCGGAAAAGATAGACTTGGTCATTATGAAAACCGCGACAGATATCCGGTTTACGGTGGCGGATCGGGGTGTCGGCATATTTAACAATATTATGAAAATAAAGCGTCTGCACACAACGATTGAAGCCATTCAGGACCTGCTCAAAGGAAAAGAAACTACCGCGCCTGATGCCCACAGCGGCGAAGGCATATTCTTTACGTCCAAAATCGCTGATCGTTTGATCATTAAGAGTTTTGAGAAGAAGCTCGTTTTTGACAATATCGGGCAGGACATTTATATAAAAGATGTCCAATCCGTGAAAGGAACAAAGGTTGATTTTGTCCTGGATTTAAAATCGAAAAAGAAACTGGCTGATCTTTTCAATAAGTACACGGATGATTCCTTCCAATTCAGCAAAACCGGGGTGAAGGTGAAGCTGTATCATCAGGATGTGGATTATGTTTCAAGATCGCAAGCACGGAGACTTCTGGCAGGTCTGGAAAAATTCAAGACGATTGAACTCGATTTCAAAGACATTAAAACCCTCGGGCAAGCCTTTGCCGATGAGGTATTCCGAATCTGGCAATCTACGCGCAAAGATGTTAAGTTTGTCGTTAAAAACGCCAACGAAAACGTAATGATTATGATTAAACGTGCGCAATCATAGGTTACAACTTGTTGACAACTTCTAAAATCAATATTTAAAAAAGTTGTCAACCATTTTATTTCTTTTTCAAGAAATCATTAGGCGTAATACCGGCTTCTCTTAAAATTGCTCTTGATGTGAATTTTTATTATTTGTTCCATAGCTGCCTTTATGTTTATTCAGACACAACAATATAATAATGTTGTTTGCCTTGTTAAGTTTCAGATCGTAGTTCTACTATTTTTGTCATTGCCCGGCAGCGACCG
>JQOA01000144.1:0-4472 GCA_000753945.1 Smithella sp. D17
GGGGTATCCAGTATGCAATCAATCTGCAGGCTCCCGATGGTGAAATTTACTGGGCAAGGAATAAAAACGGCGCTATTGATAAGATGGCCCTGCTTACAGGTTCCAGTTCGATCTATATGAGTATTAAATGCGCTTTGGCCATCGCCGGACTTCTGGGAAAGAAACGTCCACGCTGGCGGAAGGCTATGACTGCTCTGGGTGTGGCCATAAAAGACAGGCCGGATTTATTTAACATGATTAAATCGCGATATTCGATGGACTGGTATTATCCGGTTTTATGCGGCGCCATAACCGGCGAGGAAGCTAAAAGACGGATAGCCCATTTGTGGGAAAAATTTGTTGTTCCCGAATGGGGCGTGCGCTGCGTCAGCGACCGGCCCTGGGTCACCATGGCGGAAACAGCCGAGTTTATTTTAACTCTGAATGCGATTGAAGATAATTCCCGGGCTAAAATGATATTTAGCTGGTTAAATGATAAAAGATTTTCAGATGGTTCTTTTTGGATGGGGGTCACTTTTCCGGATGGGGTTATTTGGCCGGACGAAAAAACAGGTTGGACAGCGGCGGCGGCGATGCTGGCTTGGGACGCTTTGAATGAAATAACTCCGGCGGGAAAACTTTTCAATCATAAATTTTGGTCTTCATGGAATAAGTGAAAACCTGGTCTCGGAAGCTGCTTTTTTGTTTACGCTTCCGATCAATTTTTATGGTATTCATTCCGCTTTTACAAAATCCACTTTAAAAGGTAAAATAAAGGTAAAACATTGAGAAAAGATCATCGTCCATATTATTTGAAAAAGTTTTATAACAAGTATCAAAAATGGTACGCGCAGTTTTTTCTTGCTCATCAGTTCGAATATTTCGGCCGAGGGATTGTTTTTATGAAACCACAGTATGTGGAAGTTTTCGGCGGGCCGGTTTATCTGGGAGATTATTCGACTATTATCGCCACACCGGATAGAAAAGTAAGATTTGCCGTCTGGCCAGTGTGGCAAGGTCAAGGAAAAATTGAAATAGGCAAATGTTGTCTTATTTGTCCGGGCACAAGAATAATGTCTGCTACATCCATAACCATGGGTGATGGATGTATGACGGCTCAAAATGTCAGTATTTCTGATGCCGACTGGCATGATATATACGATCGCAGTATGCCGATAGGCAAAACGCAGGCCGTTACAATCGGCAATAATGTCTGGCTGGGAGACAGTGTTATTGTAGGAAAAGGAGTGACTATTGGAGATAACGCCGTTATCGGCGCCGGTTCCATCGTCGTAAAAGATATTCCCGCCAATGCAATTGCCGTCGGCAATCCGGCAACTGTTATAAAATATCTGGATCCGGACAAGCCCCTGAAAACCAGAATGGATTGGCTTTCTAATCCCGCCAAACTGGCTTCAGATTTTGAAATTATTGATCGAGCGTTGATGAAGGGTAACTCCCTGGCGGGCTGGTTCAGATCATTGCTTTTCCCACGCAAAGGAGATTAAGAAATGCGTATCGCTATTATTGCTCCGCCTTATCCACTGGAAGAAATGCCTTCTCCACCGCTGGGAGTTACTTATGTTGCCGCGGCATTCGAGGCCGCCGGAGCGGAAGTTAAAATATTCGATTATATCGTTTGTGCCTACACTAAAGAAAATCTGGAAAAACAACTGGAAGCTTTCCGGCCTGACGTGGTGGGCGCCACTTGTGTAACGATGAATTTCTATAAAGCTCAACAGATACTTCATGATGTAAAAAATTATAATCCGGAAATCATTACAATGATGGGCGGACCTCACGTGTCTTTTACTGCTGAAGATACTTTGAGGCATTACCCGGAAATAGATTTGATTGTCATAGGGGAAGGGGAGGACACAATTGCTGAACTGACTCCTGTACTGAAGCAAAAAAACAAATGGCAAAATATCCGCGGAATCGCTTATCGGAGCGGTGATGAAATAATTATTACCGGCAAAAGAGATTTCATTACTGATATTGATAGAATCCCTTCACCATCACGGCATTTGCTTCCCATTTCACGTTATCGCGCTTTAGGATTTCCTGTAAGTCTGATTACCGGCCGGGGTTGTCCGTATTCCTGTATATTTTGTCTGGGACGCAAAATGGTCGGTTCCAAAGTTCGTAGAAGAAATCCTAAACTTGTTCTGGATGAAATAGAAACAATAATCGGTTATGGCTTTGATCGCATTAATATAGCAGATGACCTTTTTACTTCCGATAAAGAACGGGTCAAAGAAATATGTGCGGGAATAAAAGAGCGTTCCTTGAAGTTCGTGTGGAGCGCTTTTGCGCGTGTAGATACGGTGAACCCGGAAGTATTCGATCTCATGGCCCAGGCCGGCTGCGACAGTGTCAGTTTCGGGGTGGAAACGGGCAATCCGGAAATGCTCAAAAGAATAAAAAAGGGAATAAAGCTGGAACAAGTCTATTCAGCCGTGAATATGTGCCAACAGGCGGGAATGATTGCCCACGCGTCGTTTATCATTGGTTTGCCGGGAGAAACAAAAGACACTTTACGGGAATCAGACGATTTTGCGAAGAGCACGAAAGCTATTTACGGTTACCATTTCCTCGCGCCTTTTCCCGGTACGACCGTTCGGGAAAAAATTAAGGATTATGATCTGGAAATCATAACGGATGATTGGAATCTTTATGATGCCAATGACGCTATTGTGAAAACTTCAGCCCTGCAGCCGAAAGACATGCATGAATTCGGCGCCAGTTATGATGAAGAGATGGAAGCCGACTGGAATAAAATTGTGCGTAAATATCATGAAGGAACCGCTGATCTGGAAGACAGTATGCGTGTTGAAGGTCACTGGCGAATGAAGTTAACCTATCAAATTCTGAAAAGCGGTATTATTGAAAATAACGGTTTTATCGAACCAGCTTTATTTAAAGGATCCAGGGACAAAGCTTTGCAGGAACTCTGCCGGAGAGTAAAAGAGTATACCAATGCCAATGAAAAGGTGGTTTATGATACTATCCGCGATTTCGCCGGGCGTGGTTATCTGGCAGCCGATATTTCCGATAAGGGGTGTCAGTGGTCCTGGTCAACCTGATACCATTCCTAAATCAAAGCGCTATCTTTGTTTGTCCCGATTCATGAGTCTTTGACTCGACCGTTCATAATCTTCAGCCAAGTCAAAAAGACTTGGCTGAACAAGTTTATTACTTACGAAGAAGTATTCCCAGTGATTCGCACAGGGGTTTCTCTTCGTATAGTCCGGAAGCCACCGCTTTTTGATAAACAAGATAAGGCGCCTGTCCGCCCTTAGCCGGATCAGAGAATATATCGTGGAATAAAAGATACCCGCCTGAAATTAAATTTTTTGCCCAAATATTATAGTCGCTCAAAACTGATTCATAGGCGTGACTGCCATCAATAAAAATTAAACTCAGAGGGGTTTGCCAGACGTGTCCTACTGTTTCCGAACGGCCGACAACCGGGATTATTATATCTTCCAAATCGAAATCAGCAATCGTTTTGCGGAAATGCTTTAACGTGTCTATTTTCCCTCTTTCTTTATCCAGCAGGTCGGGATCGAAGTATTCTTCCCCCGGCTGCTGTTCTTCCGAACCGCTGTGATGATCAATCGAAAAAAGCACTGTGGAATTTTCTTTACAGGCCATACCAAGATAAACGGATGATTTGCCGCAGTAGCTGCCGATTTCCAGACAGGGACCTTTTGAGCCTGCTTCCAGGGCCAGTTTATAAAGACAGCTTGCTTCGCGCTCATCCAGAAATCCTTTGACCTTGTCTATTTTTTCTTTATTTATTACCATTTTTAATCCCTGAAAATAATTTGCATTACATAAACCTCATTGTAACAAAAAAATCAAGACCTGTTAAGAATGTAAGAGAGTTTATGAAATCCACAAACAGAAAAACAGGCGGGATTTTTTTACAACAAAATTCCCGCCTGTCTCATGTGCAGATGGTGTGGTGCATCGTAAATCCCCTGGCACTGGTTCAGAGAGAAATACCTCAGAACAAGGGGTTGCAACCCCTTGTTCTGAGGGGATTTACGGTAATTATGATCATACAAAACAAACACTATATGTAAAGAAGCGTTAGACGCACTACACTAGTAACAGTATCCTGATTTTTAAATTACTTCTTGCGCAATTTATTGCTTGTTACCGGTTACATAATTTCTCTGTATATTTTCCATTCGTTGTTTATCTTTCTCAACTCCAATGTTTTCGTGCCTTTATCTTTTAATATCGAAGAACTGTATGATTGGGTAAATTTTGTCATGGCATTATTTTCATCCACTGATATTTGTAAATCATCAATTCTAATGCTTATATTTTTACTTTTCCGGCGCACATTTGTTTTATATGTTATCCAGGCGTTTAAGTTCATCCCTCTTGACTGGAAATCTGATGCATAGCAATTACGGTAAGTTTTTACATCACCTGATTCCCAACTTGCTACCCATTTAATTACCAAATTTCGAACGTCT
>JQOA01000144.1:4552-4703 GCA_000753945.1 Smithella sp. D17
ACTGCGGCAGGTGCGGTGGCAGAAGCAGTTTCTGTAACCACCGGGGCAGCAGTCTCTGGTGCTGCCGGAACGGCAACAGGTGCTGCAACAACAGCAGACATTGCCATTTTCTTTTCCGGATTATAATTTTTTACATCATGAAGTATCTGTT
>JQOA01000145.1 GCA_000753945.1 Smithella sp. D17
ATGTTATGAGTGTTCTTCTCCTGATCAAACACCCGCCCCAAAGCTCACTCTCAAACTCTTGCTCTGGGCTAGACATGTGTGTGACACCTAATAATGATTATACAATCTATATAAACTGTGAACCACAGACCGTTTTTTTCTGGATTCCCCGGTCAAGCCGGGGAATGACAAATTGGATGTCTGTTCCTATTTTAGCCAGTATCTTTTTACCACAACGGCAATTATTACTTATTCAGAAATTTTCAGCAGTCTTTCACTGCGCCAGATGCGGACGATTTTTATTTTGTTTCCATCGAGGCGGTAGACAATGCGAAATGGCGCAAAAATGATTTCCCTCAGATTTTCGATATTGAATTCCGGCACAACGCGTCCGCTTTGGGGGAACCCGACAAGTCTTTCGATCTGAGAAATAATTTCCCTGATTGATCTGTGGCCAGCTTCCGGAACTTGTTGATCCCTATACCAGGCACGGATATCTTCCAGATCGTCAAATGCCGAGACGGCAAAAGTGATAGTTATCTTTCTCGGCATGATTACCTGTTCACTCCCAGACGTTTTTTGACTTCGCCCAGACTTGTTTCCCGTCCTTCTTCAATATCCATCAATCCTTGAACGACACCGCGCAGAAAGGCCTGCTCTTCCGCTTTTTCTTCATAATCTTTTACAGATTCAACAACAGCAATACCTCTGCCGCGGCTGGTTAGAAGCACAGGCCTGCGGGTCCTCTCAACCTGATTTAAAACTTTCCCCGGGTTGATCTTCAAGTCGGTAAGGGGAATAATGTCTTCTGAATATTTGATGGTTGATTGCATAAAAACCCTCCTTAACTATCTATTAACAGGTGTGATAATAGCACCTGTTAATAGACCTGTCAAGCAGATAGGAATAATATTAACTTTTTTAAGTCAATATTATTCTAAAAACATTGACAATAATTATATATTTCTACATTATTTCCTCGTTCATGACCGGGGGGAATATTTTTGCATATTTTAATCTCTTATGTTAGCAAACTTATAATATTCCAAGAATTTTGAAGAGTTAAAATGATGAAAAGGCCTCTTTTTTATCTAGCATTAGCCACTATAGTATATATATTAACTTTCATAATGAATTTGCCTGATTATGACTTGTGGGCAAGGTTAGCTGTAGGATCAATTTTCTTTCAAACAGGGTATGTATTAAAACATGATATTTTTTCATACCTGCCGACGAAGAGTTTATGGATCGATCATGAATGGGGATCAAGTGTTGTTTTCTATTTTTTAGCAAGATATCTGGGTGATGGGGGCGGGTGTTTGATCAGGAGAAGAACACTCATAACAT
>JQOA01000146.1 GCA_000753945.1 Smithella sp. D17
CTAGAGTGCTGCGCAGCTTCTCCAGATGTCTGACATCGAGCCCTCTAAAAGGCTCTCCCAGGAGAAGAAGCTTTGGCTCCGAGCTGATCTCTCTAGCTAGCAGCAACTTTTGCAGGTTTCCACCAGACAAAGTGAAAACCGGATCGCCGATACTGCCAAACACAACACCATACTTAGAAAGCAGTTCCCTCGCATAGTTATCCATTTCTCTGCCTGAAACAACCCAGCCTCCACTGAGGACTCTCTGAATAACTAGATTGTCCCGTATCGATGAACCTCTACAACTCGCCAACTTATCTCTGTCGGAAGGTAGCGAAGCCACTCCGAGTCTTCTAAGTCTGTGCGGCGGTAGATTGGTAACGTCAATTCCGCCGAGCAGGATTCTTCCAGAAATCACCTTTCTAACTCCGAATAGTCCTTCTTGAAGCTCCTCCTGGCCATTGCCGGCCACTCCCGTTATAGCGATAAGCTCACCCTTTCTAGCCTCGAAAGATACATCCCTGACTGCATCTGATCCTTCTACAGAAGACTCTACACAGATCTTCTCAACTTTTAGAACGACCTCTTCCGACAAGGAACTACGGACAGAAGATCCGGGAGATTCTTCTCCGGCCATCAAATCGTAGAGTCCTTCGACCGAGATCTCATCTTTCCTGAAACTGCCTACTATAACCCCGGATCGAATCAGGTAAATCCTGTCGGACACAGAATAAGCTTCCCGCAGCTTATGAGTAATGAACACAATGCTCTTACCTTCACCCTTAAGTTTGTTGAAGGTTTCGAACAACTCTGCCTTCTCGTTTTCGGAGATCAGAGCGGTCGGTTCGTCGAATATTAAGATATCTGGCGAGTTCTCTGAAGCAGCCTCAGGATTTCCACTCTCTGTCTCTCTGCCAAGGAAAGAGTTCCAACTTCTCTATCCAGAGGCAGCTGTAACTGATATCGTCCTATCAACGTCTCAATGTATTCTCTGTAGCTTTTCGCCGTTCTTTTCAACTTATTCGCTTTACGTGCGATCAGAAGATTTTCAAGAACAGTAAGCCTGTCGATTACTCTCAGATTTTGCGGAACCATCCCAATGCCCATTTTTAAAG
>JQOA01000147.1 GCA_000753945.1 Smithella sp. D17
CGCGGGATGTCGCGTTTATGAAAGGAGCCTCCGGCTCCTGCCGGAGGGGCTCCACTTTAAACTGTTTTTTCTGCCTCCATTATCTTTTCCACTCTTCGTATGTGCCGGTCACCGGCAAAGTTTGTGTCCATAAATTTTTCAATCATTTTTGTAACCGGGACGGAATATTTTACTCTGCCGCCGAACGCTATAAAATTAGCATCATTGTGTGCTTTGGCCATTTCTGCGGTCAATAAGTCATGAATTAAAGCGCACCGGATACCTTTTATTTTGTTTGCGGTTATAGATACTCCGATTCCTGTACCGCAAAGAAGAATGCCGAAATCATATCCGCCCTTTTTAAATTCATTGCAGGCAAGAGCAGCGATATCGGGGTAATCTACAGGATCTTCGCTGTTTACGCCCATATCATTTACGTCACAATTTTTTGTTTTTTAAAAATGATACAATTTCGCTTTTTAAAGCGACGGCTCCATGATCTGAGGCAATAATAATTTTTCTCATTAATATCTTTCCCCAAAAGAATTATTTAAATTATTCAGTTCTTATTTTTACGAGATTACGAAATAAGTCAATAAAAAATCTTTGCTTCAAAGGCATATTTGCGTTAAAAAGCGACATGCGGGAATTATTGACGAAGTATTTTAATTATCTTTTAATAGAGCGTGGCATGTCTCAAAATACACTGGAATCGTACGGGCGTGATTTACGAAGGTTTGTTTCCTTTGTTGAGGAGAAAAGAAAGGTAACGGATATAAAGGAAGTAAATCCGGAAGCGGTTGTTGAATATCTGACACATATCAGAAATGAAGGCTTGGCGTCTAATTCCATGAACAGGGCGCTTGCCGCGTTAAGAGGGTTTTATAAGTATCTGCTTCGCGAAAAAATAATTAATGAAAATCCGTTAGCCAATATTGAATTAGCCAAAGTCTGGATGAAACTACCCGACACGATCAGTAAAGAGGAAATGAAAACCATTCTGGCTCAACCGGGTGATCAAACAATTACCGCCATACGCAACACGGCTATGCTGGAGCTTTTATACGCGACAGGAATCCGCGTTTCTGAATTGATTAACCTGACAATGAACAGCGTCAACTGGCAGGTTGGTTTTTTGGTTGTCATGGGTAAAGGGAGTAAGGAAAGGATTGTGCCTGTCGGCAAAATAGCTTACGATTGCGCCAGACGTTATGTTGATGAGGCCAGGCCGCAATTGATGCAGAAAAAGAGTACGGATGTTTTGTTTTTAAACCGCTTTGGAAAAAAATTTACCCGGCAGGGTTTCTGGAAAATAGTTGTCGGTTACGCCCGGCAGACCGGATTACAGAAAAAGGTTTATCCACATACTTTTCGTCATTCTTTTGCATCGCATCTTTTGGAAGGTGGCGCGGATTTGCGTACGGTACAGGTAATGCTGGGGCATTCCGATATTTCCACAACGCAGATTTACACGCATGTAACGCGGGAGCGATTAAGAGAAATTCACCATAAATATCATCCACGAGGCTGATTGCTACAGAGAACTATGATAGATTGAGGGATAAATGATTAATCGACGATTAAATAATGAAGGACAACACAGGGAAACATTATTCCCAATAAATAAAGTATTGATTGCGGTCGTTTGCGTCATTTTGATTCTCATCATTATATTTATTTTCTATCCTAAACCTTTCCGTTCTTTTGCTTTCTACGCCTCCAGGGTAAAAAACACATTTTCTTATTACGTCTTAAATTCCAGACCTCACTTCTATTATCTGGAAATGGAAAAAAATGGAAAGGATATTCGTGCCGGTGAAAACGAAGCACTAGATGTGACTTACCGTGATGAATTTGTGATCAAGTCTGTAGTCAGTGATGATTTGACGGGCAAATACATGAGTGTAATGGTTGAGGGGTTAAACAAAGGTAATAACGATCTGGGAGTTTTATTAAAAGGTGTTGAGCTCGTTGATAAAATAATAAAA
>JQOA01000148.1 GCA_000753945.1 Smithella sp. D17
GGAAAAAGCCCGGTCTGAGTTCAGACCGGGCTTTTTTGTCAAAATACAAAAATTTGTTTTAATTTCCTTGGCAGCGGAGTATAATAACAAGAATAAAGAAAAAAATGAGAAAAGGAGGGCGGTATACTATGGCAGAAAATATAACTTATGAAAGCAAACCCTGGTTGAAATCATACGAAAAAGGTGTCCCGGAAAATGTTAAATATGAAGAGCTCACGATGCCGGACTATCTGGAAAAATCCGCAAAAGATTTTCCTGATGCCACGGCTATAGTATTTGTCGGCTACAAGTTGACCTACCGCCAGTTTAAGGATCAGGTGGATCGTTTCGCCACCTGTCTGACTGATTTCGGCATTAAGAAGGGAGATGCCGTGGCGATTCTTCTGCCGAACAGTATTCCCTGCGTCGTGGCTTATTATGCCATTCTGAAAATCGGCGCCATCGTTGTCCTGAATAATCCTCTCTATTCGGACCCGGAACTGGATCATCAATTTAACGATTCCGGTTCCAAAGTTCTTATTACTTTGGATGCCCTCGGTAACCGCATGATCAATTTGCGGCCGAAAACAAAGATCAAACAGATCGTCTACATGGGCATTGGCGATTTTCTTAACCCGATTAAAAGATTTCTCGGCAAGAAACTGAAGAAATTTCCCTTTGCTGATGTTCCGGTCACCACTGACGTCTATCGCTGGATGGATTGCATTGCCAAGTATCAGCCCAATCCGCCGAACGTAAAACTCACTTTCGACGATATTGCCATGTACCAGTATACAGGTGGCACCACCGGTGTTTCCAAGGGCGTTATCCTGACTCACAGCAACCTGAGCAAACAGGTCCAGCAGATCAACGCCTGGTTTCCGGGCTTTGGAAGAGGGAATGAAGCCATGCTGGGCGCGCTGCCGTATTTCCATGTGTTTGGAATGTCCTGTTCCATGAATCTGGCTGTTGCGCAGGCGTGGAATCAAATCCTTATTCCCAAGCCTCAGCCTCAACCTCTTTTGGAAGCGATTCGGGAATATAAACCAACTTTTGCGCCTTTGGTTCCGACCATGTTTATCGGCATGCTCAATCATCCCGATTTGAAGAAAACGGACATGAGCTGCATTAAGGGAGCTTTTTCCGGAAGTGCACCGCTTCCGATTGAGGTCATTCAGGAATTCCAGAAACAGACAGGAGCCTTCATTTCCGAAGGTTTCGGCATGACGGAAACCTGTCCGGTGACGCATATCAATCCGTTTAACGGTAAACAGAAGGTCGGCAGTATCGGCCTTCCGGTCTCTGATACACTGGCCCGGATCGTTGACCTGGATGACGGTGTGACGGATATGCCTATCGGCAAACCCGGAGAACTGATTGTTAAAGGACCGCAGGTGATGAAGGGTTATAAAGGAATGCCTGAAGAAACAGCCAACGTTCTGAAGGACGGCTGGATGTATACGGGAGACATTGCCACAGTGGACGAGGACGGATATTTTTATATTGTCGACCGCAAGAAGGATATGATCATCTCCGGCGGCTACAACGTCTATCCCCGTGACATCGATGAAGTCTATTACGGAAATCCGAAAGTTCAGGAAGCCTGCTCCATCGGCATTCCCGATTCGAAACGCGGAGAGAAAGTGAAACTCTTTATCGTTCTCAAGGAAGGCCAGACGGCAACGCCCGAAGAAATGATCGAATTTGGCAAGGCTCATCTGGCGGCTTACAAGCTGCCGGCGGAAGTTGAATTCCGAAAGGAATTACCCAAGAGTACTGTAGGAAAGGTGCTGCGTAAAGAATTGCGGGCGGAAGAATTAAAGAAAAGGAAAGGTTAAAAACAGTCTCATAAATATCTATACAATATGTCATTTCGAAGTC
>JQOA01000149.1 GCA_000753945.1 Smithella sp. D17
AACCAGTTTCGGATTCCAGATGGGGTACCATCGTGATAGACTTTGTCTATGGCTGCTGGTGCAACGGTCGCAGAGTGGGAGGCATGCAGATGCCGCCGTTGAGTGAACTATCCTGTGCCACTCACATTCGAAATGCCGGGCTTAATGTTATGTTCATTGACGCTCAGTACGAGAATAAAAGATTGGATGCCTTTATGCTCTCTCGCTTTGCCGGAGTAAGTGCTGTGGCGTTGATGTCATCAACTCAGTCCTTCCGTGCTGATGTTGAACTATTGGGACGAATCAAAAAACTAAAAAGCGATGTGCAAACGGTTCTCTTTGGGTCGCACCCTACCTTTATGCCCCGGTACTGCCTCAAGGATCCGGCGGTGGATTTCATTGTGTTGCACGAACCGGAAGAGACTTTGCGGGGCCTTATGCGTGAGTTGATCAATGGTCATTCCGTCTCCGGCATTGAAGGACTCGGTTATTGTGATGAACGCGGAGAGCCGGTGATTAATCCGCCTCGTTCTTTCATGGACATGGATGAACTCCCTGTTCCCGACCGTTTTCTGCTTCCCGAAGGGATTGATTACTTTAATCCGGTTGTGAAGAGGATGCCTTATACAACTATGCAAACCTCGCGCGGCTGTACCGGTCATTGCATCTTCTGCACCGTTCCCGCCTTTTATGGCAACAAGTACCGGATGCGTTCGTCCGACAAAGTGCTTGAGGAGCTGGAAAGCATTGTAGCCCTGGGCTACCGGGAAGTTTTTTTTCGTGACGAGACGTTTACAGCAGACCGGAAGCGCAACGTAGAGATTTGCGAAGGCATGATCAGAAAGAACATGAATTTAAAATGGATCGCCAACAGCCGGGTTGATACGATTGACAAGGATACAATGTCCATTATGAAGCAGGCCGGCTGTCATATGATTAAATTCGGCGTAGAAAGCGGATCAGATGAAATTTTGCGCAACTATAAAAAAGAGAGCAGTGTTGAGCAGACCATCAAGGCCTTTGCCCTGGCCAGAGAGGTTGGTCTGGATACCCATGCCCATATAGTTTTCGGCGGACCGGGAGAAACAATCGGGACGATTAATCAGACCATTGCTTTTGCTAAAAAATTGCGGGCCTCAACAGCAAGCTTCGGAATCCTGACCCCCTATCCCGGAACAGAGCTCTTTGATCGTGTCGCCGGCAGCTATCCCGAAATCAGGGACGGTTCGGCCTCCAACATGGACAACCTGCATATTCAAGGGTTCTTCTCCGAAAACATTTGCGGTATCAGCGGCGAAGATTTGTCGCGTTGGATAGTCAAGGCTTACCGCAGTTTTTACCTGCGGCCGGGATATCTTAAAGAAAGGTTTTGCCGCATGGAAAGCCTTGAAGAATTTTTTATTCTCCTTACCGCCGGAACGAACATATTTCAATTTTCACTGACAGGAGAAAACTGATGGAGCAGATAAAGACGGTTAGTGTTGTGGTCCCGGTATTCAACGAGGCCGAAAGTCTCGAGGAACTCTATCAGAGAACTAAAACTGTTCTGGATGGGCTTGGCCTGTCATTTGAATTTATAGCAGTCGATGACGGCAGTAATGACGGCAGTTATAAGCGGCTGGTAAATTTGCGTGAGCGTTTTCCTAATATCGGCATTATCAGCCACCGTTGCAACCACGGTAAGTCCATGGCGCTGATGCAGGGGCTCGCTCTGGCCAGGGGTGATGTGGTCGTCATGATGGATGCTGATCTCCAGGATGAGCCGGAAAACATTCCCCTGATGCTGGAAAAGATTGATCAGGGATTTGATATGGTTAACGGTTGGCGTGTGTCCCGCAAAGATTCACTTCTCAAACGTTTATTATCCGGTGTCTTCAATTTGATTACCCGCAAATTGCTCAAAGTGCGTATTCATGACATCAATTGCGGCCTGAAAATATTAAGAAAAGACCTTTATAAAAATCTGAATCTGCGGGGAGATCTTCATCGCCTGATACCGGCCATAGCCCAGAACCTCGGGTTTTCTGTTGCCGAAATACAAGTCTCGCACGCTCCGCGAAAGCAAGGTGTTTCCAAATACAGCCTTTTGCGGTATCGCGGCCTGCTTGATATTATTTCTCTTACATCAACGCTTGCCTATAGAGTTCGTCCCTTTCATGTGTTCACAGAGATCGCTTTTATCGCGTGGTGCTTATTTGGCATTTCCCTGGCATCGCTTATCTTTGTTCTTATGACGCACCACAGTCCGGTCTGGCTGTGTGCCATAGCGCCGGCGCTTTTCTTTGCAACTTTCGTGTTCTTAATTATCGGTACCGTATTCCCGGTGGCCGGTCTGATTCTGGACAATCTTCTCGCCCATGTAAATGATGAACAATGGCGGACCAATTTGATCAAAGAGGTGTTGAAACCTGAAATCGACCAATAACCGCAGAC
>JQOA01000150.1 GCA_000753945.1 Smithella sp. D17
TTGATATTTTTTGCTATGTCTTCTGTAATATTCTGTATGGAAATTCCCAGCCATCCTCGCGTTACTTTTCCTTTGGTTTTCAGGTCATCCAAAATGCTTTTTGCCATGTTGATTGGTATGGCAAAACCTATTCCCTGCCCCTGGGCAACAATTGCCGTGTTGATGCCGATGACTTTTCCAGCCATATTAAATAATGGCCCTCCGCTATTGCCGGGATTTATGGAAGCATCCGTCTGTATAAAATTGTCGTAAACTCCAGCGCCAATTACACGTCCTTTGGCACTAACAATGCCTGCGGTAACGGTTTGTTCCAGTCCAAATGGATTGCCAATAGCTATGACCCACTCGCCAACTCTTAACGCATCAGAATCGCCAATTTCGACAAAAGGCAAGTTATTGTCAGGCTTTATCTTAATTAAAGCAATGTCGGTTTTTGAATCACTACCGATAATTTTTGCTTCGTATTCTTTACCGTCGGAAACTTTAACCAGAATTTTGTCTGTCTGTTCTACAACATGATTATTGGTAAATATGTAGCCGTCGCTGCTGATAATAAAACCGGAACCAAGACTTCTTTGTTTTAATTCACGTTGAGGCATATCGCCAAAAAAGCGTTCGAAGAAATCATCTCCGAAAGGTCCGCTGAAAGGAGATCGGCCAAAAGGTGAACCTGATCCGTTTCGTCCTTTAAGTATTTTTGTTGTACTGATATTTACTACAGCGGGTTTCACACGCTCGGTCAGATCGGAAAAAGAACCAGGCATAGCCTCTGGGGAAACGGCTGATGCCGTTTGAATTTCTGGCGCACCAGAAGGGAAAAAAGAAGATCTTAGAACTTCTACAAAAGAAACAATAAAAAATGCAACTAAAAACGCCAACAAGAACATGAAAAATGTCTTACGATTTTTGTTTTCCATACTATCCTCCAGCATATTGATAGAAAAATAAGGCTTTTTTGCCATTTTGTTTTAAATTAATTTATTTAACAATTTGAAATAATATAACGATAGCATGATTTTTGTCAATGAAATATTCTTAGATTTTAGATGTTTGAAGTCTTGGCCATCATGTGTTAGTATCACACAATTAAGGAATTTGTATTTATGGCTTTTCTGGAAAATATAGGGCGTTTGGCAATAAAATTTATAAAATCCTTTACCGATATTATTTGTTTTGCCGGGAAAGTTTTATTTCGTATC
>JQOA01000151.1 GCA_000753945.1 Smithella sp. D17
ATTTCTATTCCGGAAAAGGATGACGTAAAAATTGGATTGAACGTTTACAGAAAGAAACCGGTCGCGGCATAGAAACTTATTGGAATCATATAAGCAGCGGAAAGGAGATCAGATGACCGGACAATACTCGACAAGAAGTTTCTTCAGGCGAACGCTTTGCTGGCACGATACTTTAATGAAAAGGGGTTGTTTGGCGACATAGACTTTGCCGTAATGAAAGAAGGTTCTCTTGATCTGAATATTCGCGGGTCAAAAAAGCCCGTTGAGCCGCTCCAGGGTATGTTTGCGAATGCTATTCTCAAACTCGACGAGCTGCCACCTGATCCCAAGGATGAACGTATTTACGATCTGTCTTTGCTGTTACAAAGAGATTTTGAGTTTACCTGCGACGTTGGCAGCGGCATTGTTGAGGTGCGGGTAAAGAAACTGCGGCTTTCTTCCAGATTAAGATATTTGGGGGCATACAGAAAACACGATGAATAACGGCAATAATTATAATTTGTTATCGACTTGTTCGAGTCCGCGCTGGGCCATTTCATAAAAAGCCCAGCTTTAAAAGTTGGGCTTTTTTAATGCCTTCATAATCATAGCAACAGAAATCAAATTAATTTTATTGTTTGACATATTTTTTGTAATTGTTTAACAATTCACACCGCCGTTCGCCGCGGCGGATAAAAAAATTTAAAGCCTGATAAAAGAAATTACTTCTGCAAAGTCTGTCTGAACAATCCAGCTTTGAAAGAAGAAAATAATTAAACGTATAAGGAGTTTACAAATGAAGGATGTAGTTATTGTTTCAGCGTGTAGGACGGCTATAGGAACATTCGGAGGCACATTAAGGGATATGATCGCAGCTCGCATTGCGGCTGTAGTCATGAAAGAGGCTATTAAACGCGCCGGTATAGACCCGGCCATTATTGATGATGTTCGCTTCGGCTGTTGCATTGAAAACTGTAATACCCTGAACACAACCCGGGTAGCAGCTCTTCTGGCCGGTATTCCAGACTCGGTGCCCGCTGTAACCGTAAATCGGGTATGCATTTCGGGCATGGAAGCCGTGCTTAGCGGCGCAGCCATGATCAAAGCCGGTATGGCCGATGTTATTCTGGCTGGCGGAGTCGAACATATGTCCGGCGTACCCTATGTTAGTTTTGATGCCCGTTGGGGCTGCCGTCTTCAGGATACTACTTTTGTAGATTCCATGATCCGAGCATTACATTGCGGCACATATGTCATGCCGCTGGGTGATGATGGTCCTGTTAAATCAGGACAACCTTTCGAGAGTTTAAAAGGGAAACCCTATATCATGGGGCATACCGCAGAACTTGTCGCCCAACTTTTGAACATCAGCCGCGAGGAAATGGATGAAGTTGCCCTGCGCAGCCACAACAATGTCGAGCGCGCCACCAAAAATGGCGATTTCAAAGACGAGATCGTACCGGTTGAGGTTCCCCAGAAAAAAGGGAAACCACCCATTATTTTCGACAAGGACGAACATTTCCGTCCCGGGTTGACGATGGAACAACTCAAGGCGTTACCTCCAGCATTTGTCCCTAAGGTCGGCAAAGTTACGGCCGGCAACTCCTCGGGGCTTAATGACGGCGCTTCAGCGATGCTCATCATGTCGGCCGAAAAAGCCAGGGAATTAGGATTGAAGCCGATGGCCAGAATACATGCATCGGGCCGCGGCGCCTGTCATCCTTCCGTGATGGGTTTAAGCCCGGTCCCCGCTGTAAAAAATCTGCTCAAAAATAACCCCAAACTTTCGCTGGATTCTTTTGAACTGCTGGAAGTCAATGAAGCATTTGCCGCTCAGTATCTCGGTTGTGAAAAAGAGCTTGGTTTAAAACGTGAAATTACCAATATTAACGGCTCGGGCATCGGACTGGGACATCCGGTGGGTTCTACTGGCTGCCGAATCATGGTTACGCTCATTCATGCCATGCAAAAACACGGCAAAACGTTGGGAATGGCCACACTCTGCGGCGGCGGCGCCGTTTCCATGGCCACGTCTATAGAAATGCTATAAAAATTACCCGTTCAGGGGTTTGATTTGTTTTCCGTATCAGGAAGAACGGGGCTTATGTTCTGTTCTTCCTGAACGGTTTCTTTTTCCTGTTGTGGTTGTTCCTGTCCGTTTACGTCCTGATTATCTTCATCCTTTTCAGAAATTACGTCGTCATATTCAGGTATAACAATGCCCCTGCGCACCATTATTTGATAAATTCTTTCCGACTGGTTCCCCACGTATCTTGATGTACCGTCAGTTCGATACCTGCGGGGATTGGGTATAACAGCGGCCAGCACCGCCGCTTCACGGGCAGTTAATCCGGCAGCGCTTTTTCCATAATGTTTCCGCGCCGCCGCTTCAATACCGTAAATCCCATCACCCCATTCGGCAACGTTCAAGTAAAGTTCCATAATTCTTCTTTTGCTTAAATTCCTTTCCAATCGCCAGGTTAGTATTGCCTCTTTGAGTTTTCTAATCGGGTTCTTCGATGGTGAGAGATACAAATTTTTTGCCAGTTGCTGAGAAATCGTACTGCCGCCGGCCTTGAATTTCTTCTTTTTGATATCTTTTTCCAGAGCTTTTTGCATGGCCTCGAAATCAAATCCTTCATGAGACCAAAACTTATCATCCTCGGCAATAATTACAGCCTTCATAACATAAGGCGACACTCGGGACAGGGGCGCCCAAATATTGGTAATTTTTCTTTTTACTCCCTTTTCCTGCCAGACTTTCTCCCTGTATTTCATAAAAGCAGTTTTTTGAGGGCAACTTTTCTTTAATGAGGCCACATCAGGATAGACAAAATAGCGCCCGACATCAACAACAAAATAAGTTAAGATCAAAACTAAGATTATCGATATAATTCTTTTTTGAAATAGCATAAAATTCCTCTTGCAAAGTTTATGGCCTCAAGCCGCCTTCAGGCAAACAACAAACCAAGCCTGAAGATTATTTAAGGCACGCATTGCAATAGCTGAAAATCCATATAAAATCCAATAATAATTTTCATATCCGAAGCAGACCATTTTCTATAAAAACTTAGCAATAACATATATTTAAAACATAATACAAGCCACAAATTGCAAAATAAGTTTGACAGGCAGGTATTTTTTTAGTAGGTTAACCGCAAATTGTGTAGTTGTTTGTACATTGCTGTCATAAATGTACAGTTGGTGTATAAGTTAAAAAAACTTATTTTTCGGTTACAAATATGAATTTAAATCGAAATATATACACCGTTAATAGGATAATACCCCCCATAACAAAGGAGGCATTTCATTATGAAACGGAAAAATCTCGCGTTTTCAGGACTATTTGTCCTAATTTTGTTCCTTAGTTTCAGTTCAAACGTTTTTGCAACACAGTATAAGGTAAAAAATGGAGACACCCTTTACAGCATTTCCAAAAAATTTGGCGTCAGCGTCAACCAGATAAAAGAAACGAACAATCTTCAAAAATCTGGAATCAAAAAAAATCAAGTTTTAAGTATTTCTACAAAAAAATCATCAAAACGAGTTGTAAAATCAAAGTCTAAGCCGGTTTATTATACTGTCCGGAAAGGCGACACTTTATTACGAATCGCCAAAAAAACGCACCAGCCCATGAAAAAAATAATGGCTCTCAATCATGTCAACAGCAAGAGTTTGCGTGTCGGGCAGAAAATTGTTCTGGCAAAACCGGCCTACAAACCGGAAGAATCAATCGTCACTCAGGAAAATGAAGATATAGAAGAAAGTGAAGATTCGCCGGATATTGACAGCGAAGACGCCGATCAAGAAGTCCTTAACATTAATCAGCAAAATGAACAAAGCAGGAAAGAAGAACTCTTGGGAAAATGGAACAGTCCCGATGAAGTGCAGTTGTTTGTTAAAGTGGCAACCGGTTTCATAGGAGCACCTTACAGATTTGGCGGATCTTCCCTGAAAGGAATTGACTGCTCCTCTTTTGTCCAAAAGATTTACCGCATTTTCGATGTAACATTGCCCCGTAATGCGGCTCAGCAATCCAAAGTCGGCATCAATATAACCCGCGAAAATCTTACAGAAGGCGATCTTGTTTTTTTCCATACAAATAGATCGCTGGGACATGTGGGAATTTATATCGGCAACAATGAATTTGTCCACGCGTCCTCTAAAAGCAAAGTTGTCCGGATTGACAGCCTGGACACTCCTTATTATCAAAAAAGATTTCAGCGCGCAGTGCGGGTAAAAGGACTGGATGGCAATGGCGCTTAAAAGCAATCCGCCATTACATTAAAACATAGGCATAAACCAATAACGGGCTTTAGGAAATAATTCCTTCAGCCCGTTATTTTTATTATTTTTTCTTTTTGCCAGTTGATTATCTGTCGCGTTTATTATATAAGTTCGCGACTGTAAATGCTTTATCTCCTAAATTCTTCTTTTTAAGGAATAGAAAATGGGAAAAAATTTAGTTGAAAAAATTATTTCGCAGCATCTAATCTCCGGCGTTATGACGCCCGGTGAAGAAATCGGCATTCGCATTGACCAGACCCTTACTCAGGACGCTACAGGTACTATGGCCTATCTGCAATTTGAAGCAATGAATGTGCCCAAAGTCAAAACCGAGCTGTCCGTAAGTTACATTGATCACAATACGATACAGATAGGTTTTGAAAACGCCGATGATCATCTCTATCTGCAAAGCGTAGCTCAAAAATACGGCATTGTTTTCTCCCGTGCGGGAAACGGCATTTGCCATCAGGTTCATTTGGAAAGATTCGGCAAGCCTGGAAAAACATTAATCGGTTCGGACAGTCATACACCGACCTGTGGAGCGTTGTCTATGCTAGCCATAGGCGCGGGAGGACTTGATGTCGCGATGGCTATGGCTGGCAGTCCGTTTTACTTTATTTGCCCTAAAGTTATTAAAATTAATCTTACCGGTAAACTTAAGCCATGGGTTTCCAGCAAAGATGTCATCCTTAAAGTACTGGAAATGTTTACAACAAAAGGAAATGTTAACACGGTATTTGAATACGGCGGCAGGGGAGTCGCCTCTCTGACGGTTCCCGAACGAGCTACAATCACCAATATGGGGGCGGAATGCGGAGTAACAACTTCCATCTTCCCCAGCGATAAGATGACCCGCCTTTTTTTGCGCTCGCAGCAAAGGGAACGTGATTTTACACAACTAGAGGCTGACAAAAACGCAAAATATGACAAAGTTATTAATATTGACCTGTCTAAAATCGAACCATTAACGGCCAAACCTCACAGCCCGGACAACATCAGCACCGTAAGGAAAATGAAAAAGATTGCCGTAAATCAGGTTTGTATGGGCAGTTGCACCAATTCTTCATACAAAGACCTGGTTACCGTGGCGAAAATTTTAAAGGGCAAAACTGCGCATCCTGATGTAAGTTTTATTTTAGCGCCGGGTTCCAGACAGGTGCTGGAAGAGCTCGCCAATAAAGGATATCTTTCCGAATTGATCGCCTCAGGAGCACGCATTATGGAGAACGCCTGTGGCTTCTGTATCGGAAACAGCCAGAGCCCTCCGTCAGCCGCCGTATCTCTGCGTACATCCAACCGTAATTTTCTGGGACGCTCCGGAACCATGGACGCCGATGTTTATCTGGTGAGTCCGGAAACAGCCGCCGCCGCGGTAATTACAGGATGTTTCACTGATCCACGCGATTTGAAAATACGCTATCCAAAAGTCGTCATGCCGAAAAAGTTCTCCATTGATGATTCGATGATAATATGGCCGGACAAGAAAAAATCTGCCGATGTTTACCGCGGTCCCAATATCGGTGTCTTACCCCGCTGTCCGGAGCTTTCTGATACTATTCACGGCCAGGTAACAATAAAGGTTGGCGATAAAATTACGACAGACCATATTATACCTGCCGGCGCACGCATGAAATATCGTTCGAACATTCCCAAATATTCCGAGTTCGTTTTTGAAAACGTCGACCCAACTTTCGCCAAACGCTCCATGTCATTAAGGCGAGACGGGAAACAAAGCATAATAGTGGCTGGTTTTTCCTATGGGCAGGGTTCTTCGCGAGAACATGCTGCTTTGTGCCCCATGTATCTGGGTGTCCGCGCGGTCATCGCCAAATCCTTTGAAAGAATTCATGCCGCCAACCTGATTAACTTTGGCATATTGCCTCTGACTTTTTGCCCTGAAAACGACTATGATAAAATAGACAAGGAAGACGAGCTGGAAATTTTCGAGACAAAAAGAACCATTGCGGGAGACGGCAAGTTTCTGATGCGTAACAAAACAAAAGGCACTGCATTTTATGTAACTTGCGAACTCTCCGCACGTCAGAAGCAAGTAATTCTTGCAGGCGGAGCACTCAATATAAGTAATAAATAAGGGTATAATCCCTTCAGGCAACCACAGGGTAATCCCCTTGGCCTTTGATACGGAATACTTTCCAATTCCGATATGTCGGGATTGGAAAATTCGACCATCAAACTTCAGGGCATTTTGTTTCTGAAACATTGAACTTTAAATGGAGCAGTAATATTTTTATGGTAAAAAAAATAAAAGTTAAGACTACCATCGTCGAAATGGACGGCGATGAAATGACACGAGTAATGTGGCAAATGGTTAAGGATAAACTCCTTTTTCCGTATCTCGACATGGATATTGATTATTATGATCTGCACGTCAAACATCGTGATGACACGGATGATCAGGTTACTGTCGACGCGGCGCGTGCGATTATGAAATACGGTGTCGGCATCAAATGCGCCACTATCACACCCAATGAAGACCGCGTCAAAGAATACAAATTGAAAAAAGCATGGAAAAGCCCCAACGGCACCATC
>JQOA01000152.1 GCA_000753945.1 Smithella sp. D17
GATGAGTAACTTAATTTCTTAAGGGCGTCCCATACGTCGATTAAGGGCGTCCCATACGTCGATTAATCGGTTCTCGGGCGCACCTAACAAGGTGGCGGCTCCTCTTTCATTCTGCAACGATATTGGAAAGTATCCATTGCCAATATGCCGAATAGAACTTTGTCATCACACTGGCCATGTTCAACCTCAAAGCGATATTCCAAATTTCTTTGAACTCCATCCGGGAGACGTATTCTTTAATACGGTCGAGGTTTATCTTGCTCGATCAGGATTTCTGCATTCCATCGCATCGTGCGCGCCCTCAATTTTGAAGGTGGAGGACGGACTGCTTGGTTCGATTTTCATCCACTCGAGCATGCAGATCTTCTATCTCGACAGACTGGATCGTCGTCCAGGGCTGTTTCCACAAGCCTTGGCGCTACAAACTCAAAAATACGAGCTAGTGATCCTTGCTACACACGAGTCCAAGAACTCCGAGTACCAGGTAAATGCATTGCGATACTTTCATACTGAGGACTATTTTCGAAAACTAGTATCGCGAAACTGTTTGCCGCATGGCGGCGGATGGTTTGTGGACATGAGGCCGAATGAGGTTCAAAAGCCAGGGGCCACGAACATATCGAGCTTGTTCAAGTGATGATTGACAAGCACGAGTTCCGGGTTCCGCAGGTGCCCAACCCGGCTGTTGAGCATCGGATCTCCCGATCTTTCAGGCTCCGCTCGCGCTCCGTCTATCAAGGCCGTTAGAGCGGACCCCGGGAGGAAAAAGGGGACGGTTCTAATTAATTGCTAATTAATTGTAGTCATCCGCTAAGCCCCGTCATTCCTGACATTCCGGCTGTTGGAAATTTTAGGTGGGAGCAACTATTCTGGTCTGGCATTCGTAACCTAATGACCTGAATAACCTAAAGGTCACTATAGGGTCACGCGAGTTCATCTGCGGCCGGGACATGCGTTGATTGCTCCGAAATGTTTCGGTTAAATTGCAGGACGTGTGGACCTGCAAGTAAAAACGGATGCTGTTTCATTTCCATAAATTTTTATCAATCTTTTCAAAATCGGCGGTAGCTTGCAAAAACCTGTTTTGGGTCGATAGGCACGCCCGCCGTTTTT
>JQOA01000153.1 GCA_000753945.1 Smithella sp. D17
TCTCCCGCTGGTCGATATGACAAGGTTTCATTGAGACACCACACTAGCCATCAAAATTATCAGATAAAAAAGTTAATAATTAAGGATGCTAACATGTTGAGAAAAAAGAACGGTATATTGGCGAAACAGTATTGTTTGTTTNNTATTAATAAGCGCGGCATTTATTCTGGGGACGGGGATAGCTCCGGCGAGTGCTGCCAAGAAGGCGGATGTGCAGAAGGCTGTTGTCGGTCTTGTAGATATTAATAATGCGACACAGAAAGAGTTGGAGAACGTCAAGGGTGTAGGCCTGGCAACGGCAAAAAAGATTATTGCCGGCCGGCCTTATAAATCAGTAGATGAACTTTCCAAAGCCGGAATTAAACCAAAGGCCATTGAGGCTATGAAACCTTTTGTTACGGTGGGCAATGTTCCGATGGCTCCTGTAACGGAAAAGGCGACAAAAGCGGTAACCAAGGCAACAGCGCCTCTATCAGCAGCAGCAATTGATCTGACAACTACAACTGATAAAGTTAAGACAAAGGCTAAATCCGCTTCCGCGAAGCTTGCTCCGGGCACAAAAATCAATATCAACAAAGCTGACCAGGCTATGCTAGAGAAACTTCCTGAAATTGGCCCGGCAAAAGCAAAGGCTATTATTGCCGGCAGGCCTTACAATACCATTGAAGATGTTATGAAGGTCAAACGCATTAAAGGAAAAACCTTTGACGTGATCAAGGATTATATTGTTGTTAAATAACTGTTAATTAATTCTAACTTAAACATGAAGGAGGGTATTTTTTATGAAAAAGATTTTGATTTTTGGGTGTGCATTTCTTTTTGTTGCTACAGTAGCCTTTGCCGCCGGACTAAAAACATACCAGGTTACAGGGCCGGTTCTGGAAGTCACCTCAGACATGGTTGTTGTTCAGAAGGGCAAGGACAAATGGCAGATAGGCCGTGACGCGGCAACCAAAGTAACAGGCGATCTGAAAGTCGGTTCCAAAGTCACTATCGAATACACGATGAAAGCGGTAACGGTTGAAGCAAAAGAAGCTAAAAAGAAATAATAAGATTTTCCACGAACAACCAGGCGGCGCTCTTTACCCAATAAGTGGGAGTGGCCGCCTTTCTAAGAATCAATATTTTATTAAATATCAAAAATCAAGTTTGTAGAATATCGAATGCGCCGGAACTGATCTGTTCGCAAAAATTATTTTGGAAGAGGATAAAGATTGGAAAAAGAATACAAATACAGCACGGAAATCCTGCCGGATGTTTACAGCATAAAGCTTCCACTTTCAGGCTATAAGCCGGGTCCTGTGAATGTTTATCTTTTTAAAGGTGATAAAATTACACTGTTAGACACGGGTATGAAGCAAACGGCTGATCTTCTTAAAAAGGCACTGGGCGAACACGATATCCGCTTTTCGGATATCGAAAGTATAATAGTTACGCATGGGCATCTTGATCACTACGGTGCCGCGAAAAAAATCGTCAAAGCGGGCAAAGCGAAAGTGACAGCGCACGCGGAAGACATTTTGGCTATCGAAAAAGGCATGGAAGTTTCCGTGGGCAGATATACGAATTTTCTTAAACTGACGGGCGTTCCCCTGCCCATTGGAATTATGCTGGGTTTTTTTTTCTTAATGTTCAGAACCCTGTCTGACAATTGCAAGGTTGATAATGTCATGCGCGACGGGGACGAAATTGCACTCGGAAAATATCGCGGGAAGATTATAGAAACTCCCGGACATTCCAAGGGCTCTGTTTGTATATTCCTGGAAAAAGAGAAAGTCCTTTTTTGCGGAGACACGATTATTGAACACGTTACGCCGAACGCTTTTATGATGCTTGATGAACACAAAAGGCTTCCGGTAAGGCTGAGCCAAGCTGAATTTTATGAATCACTGGCCAGGATAAGAAAACTTTCGCCGGCGATGATATATTCCGCCCATGGCAAGGCTGTCTCCGATATTGACAAAATCGTCGATGGTTACGAGAAGGCTTTTGCTGAGAGACAGGAAAAAATAATGTCAATAATCCGGTCCGGGGAGAAAAATGTATACAGAATAGCCAGGAGTCTCTTCCCGGAAATCGGGGGCTCAAAGCTTCCTCTGGAGATATTTCTTTCCATTTCTGAAGTTTATACGAATATGCAGATTCTGCAAAGGGAAGAAAAAATCTCTTTGAATATCGTGCACGGTTTGCTGGAAGTCACAGAAAGGATAAAAGAAAAATAAATAAGGAGGATGTTTCATGAAAGAAAAAAATAAATGGTTGGTCGTATCGTTGGTTTTTGTTTTTGCTTTAATGTTCGGTTTAAGTGTTGTCAGCTTTGCGGCAGACCCGCCTCTTAACCCAAGTTTAACCCCATTCCGGACACAACTACA
>JQOA01000154.1 GCA_000753945.1 Smithella sp. D17
CGTTAATCTTTGCGAGAGCCTTTCTGCCTGCGCCTGCTCGTCGAATACGGCCCTCCGGCAACTCACTTAATCCGGCAATATTCCGAAGTCCTTCAGCAATAACACTGCGTGACATACCAGTCACGTCATGTGCAATCTTAAGACCTAACGACAAAAAACAAGTGCCACCTCTTTTCTTCGTTCTATTTCTCTGTAGTTAGACGAATTATCAAGTTCAGAAATAAATATAAATTTATAGTTGTCAATCCTCTCGGGCGCACCAGTCATAAACGGGCTTCCAGACAGGAAGCTCGTTTATGATTTACGTCTTTATCGTTTTATGGATTTAATCCTCTTCTTTTTAATTCCATTAATACATCAATTCTACGTGCTCTTAAATCATCAGCTGTGTACCCCGAACCACCCGTAGTAACGCCTGCGCCACCTCCAACTCCTCCGTGATGGCCGCCAAAACCGCCGATTCCGATACCGAATTGAGGACCGGACTGTTTTTCCTGACGTTCAATTTCGTCGTTGAGGCTGTAATAATAGCGAAGGATGTTTTCATTACTCATTTTTTTATAATCTTCATTGAACAACTCTTTTGATCCCCCTGCGCATCCCAAAACAAAGAACGCAGTGGTAAATATAATAATTAACATAGCAACATTTCGAGTCATCTTCATCATATACTGTTCTCCTAAGTTTTAATGCTGATTTTTGTTGTAACCATGCTCATAAAACCTGCCATAACAGGCAACAATTTTCTGAGCACAATGCTTGATTGCTTAACTTCGATAAAAAATTCAATTACATTATAAAGGAAAATTTTAGTTTGTCTATGGAGATTTTACAGTGTGATTTGTTATTGGAGGTAAAATCAGGAACCCCCTCAATCTTTCCAAGCATCGAGGGGGCGCTATCTTTTAAAGATCATGTTTTTAATGTTGCTTGCATAAGTTAAACATCATTTCTTTTTCCGTAAGCTTCCTGATAGAGTCTCATTATGCAAAGAAAGATACCTAAGAAGAATAATCCCAGCATGAAGTTCGGAGCAGTTCCGAAAACACCGTCAAGTAAATGGCCAATATAAAGGAACAGGAAAGAAGCTATCACCATCGTGAATCCCCAGGCCGATAACATCAGGATCGAACCAAAACCGCTGAATTTCTCTTGGTGAAATTTATGGGTTGCTAACATTGTTCGTTTCTCCTTCCTTATTTAGTGCCTGCTCTAATCCTCTTAGCTGACGATGGTCTTTACAGTTTCAATCACCGGATTGGTGAAAAGCGCCATCAAAATTGTGTACAGAGCAAAGATAGTAACAACTTCGCCTAAATACATTTTTTCGTATTTGCGTTTAAGAGAAACCATAATCAGTCCGCCGATGATTAAGCATCCCATCTGGAAGTACGGGAAATTGGTGGCTCCTGCCGCCGCATATTCAGCAAAACCGAAAGTTGCGGTTAAAAGAATAACCGCTGCTACTGTCATCAATGTTCCTAATGTCTTTTTCATGATCTGTTGCCTCCTTGGGGGTAATTAATTTTATTTATTTGCCTTTGTAATAATGAAAAGACCGTGCCAAATTATCAAAATAAAAAAATATTATTGTAACTATTTGAATTATATAGTGGTTATGCAACAGGTTTCGATTTGAGATATTCTTTTAAAAACTTCTTTGAGCTCGATTCTTCGATATAATGTTAAAGCCGGTTGAACGAAGTATAAAAAATTGACTGAGATTATAT
>JQOA01000155.1:0-333 GCA_000753945.1 Smithella sp. D17
ATCATTGAAATTTCCAAAGACCATTGCCTGAACAATCACGGCTGTTCCCCATTTGTCGGAGAGATGCATCTGACGGCGATAGATTTCCGCCTGTTCCGAATACCACGAATCAAAAACCTGGAGAATGGCATGCCGTAACTGTTCCAGAGGTTTATCTTTGAGCACAATGCCATTGTCTATTATTCCTTCCTTATAGGAGAGGGCAATCTGTTTCATTTGGACGGGGGAAAACTGTATCTTTCTTTCCACTCCATGTTTCTGTTTGAATTCGTTTATTATTGCATCAAAGAAATTACGATTCATCCCCTGGAACATACCCCATGTCTGTAAAAA
>JQOA01000155.1:369-1615 GCA_000753945.1 Smithella sp. D17
AAAAACCGGCGATATGAGTCCCATGCCGCCCACTGGAAGTTTTCCTTTGTGCTGAGATTTTCTGCTATGGATTCGTTAATGCCCAGATTTAAGAAAGATTTCATCATGCCGGGGAGGGAGACCGCAGCGCCGCTTCGTACTGATAACAGCAATGGATTGCGGCAATCACCGAATTTGCGGCCGGTTATCTTCTCTAGCGTGGCTATCTCTTTGTTTACCCGGACAGCCAGGTCATTAAAGATATATTTATAGCCATAGACCGCATCATATCCTCTAAATACTTCTGTGGTGATAATAAACCCCGGAGGAACATTAAAACCAAAAGATACCAGTTCCTTGAGAAAATATCCCTTATTCCCGATAAGTATTTGATTATCCAATTTTTTATTCTTTCTGTAAAAGGATGAAACAGTCGACTCCGGATTATAGGACATGAGGACTTTGAGAATTTGTTTATTATCCTTAAACTTTTCTGACTCAGCGTTTAGAGTTTTGATGACTACATTGATAAAGTTGTCCAATACCTGAAGGCCGAAGGCCGAAGATATCATTCCTCTGATAAAATTTTCCGAGTGCTGATAGATGGACTTTTCATATTTTTTCTGTCCGGATTTTGTTTCGGCTTCGGAAATTTGATGATAAATCTGACCGACAATAACAGGCAGATTTGGGTTGTGGGCATCAATATAATAATTACGAATAATTTCCTGAATATCTTTGGAAATAAAACGAAAGATGTCTATGTATTGGTCTATGGAAAACTGCTTGATCGGCAAGGCGTTCGTCACGTATTTAATTTTAGCCCCCAGGCCTTCTGTGGAAATACCTTCGAGTTCCAAGGCGCTGATATAGAGCCACAGACATGTATGAATCTTGGCGATGGTGTGTTTGGTAATGAATTTGAGATTCAATGATTGAATCAACTCCTCAAAAAGCATAGTGGCAAGGGCTTCCAGTCTCAGAGATAAACCAACAGCCTCAAATTTCTTCTCGTTGTAGGTTCCGTACATTGAGGGAATGCCCGCCGCTATATGCCTCTTGTAGTATATGTTTTCATAAAACTGTGTCTTCTTGGGAGAAAGAATCTTTGTTTTCAATATGGACAAAAATTTCAAGATAATTGTCAGGCTCCGGTAATAATTTTTGCTGTCCAGGGCTCGCTTCAGAGATAAAATATCAGCTTTGTTAAAAGCGTTGTCTGATCCCAAATCTTTCAACAAATCGATATACTGGGGATAGTATTTTT
>JQOA01000156.1 GCA_000753945.1 Smithella sp. D17
CTGAAATAGACCGGAAAAATTCTAAGAAGTTGCTTGGTCAGATTATACGCTGATGCGACATCGGTATTGAGCAGCGCGGAGATGTTCTTCTGAATGATATCCGTGTCACGGATAAAAATTCCTCCCATTTTCAAATTGATTATTAACGCTGAAATCAATCTTTTTGTCCATCTGGGTTTCATCCCGATAATTTCCAGCCAGGACCGGATATTGATGATATGAGCCGGATTGACCTTTACCTGCCATTCCGTGGTTGAACCTGTAATTTCCGGATATTGAAAACCGTAAGATATCAGTTCATCAATAAATGTATCTACAAGAGAATGGCTGTTTTGAGCAAAAACTTCTTTTGCCGTTGTCGTGATGCAATCAAAGTTTGCAATACTGAATTCATGTTGAGATTTGCTCTTTTGGAGGAAACCGAATATTTTGCGTACAAATTCGTTGAGATTTTCCTTCTTTTCTTCCTGAAAAACTTTGTTCAGAGAATGGTTGATTTCCCGCAAAGCGCTCGCGTGAATGTCGGCAAGACTGGGAACATCCATTGTTTTAAACAGAAAACTCAATTTGGCCAGGTGTTGACGCCCCTGATGCGCTGGTGATTTTTCCAACTGGTCAGCAACAAGTAAATAACCATTTATTATTTGAAGATAATCAGGCAGATCAAGATACTCTTTCAGGCGATTTTCGCTTTTTTTCTGTGTGCCCGGGTTAAGATTTTCCAAATCTTCAAGCAGAGCATGGAGACACTGGTGACTTAATGGCCCAATGAACTGTCCATAGGCATTGTTTGATTCGGCTGTTTCGCTCTCCTCTTGATCAAACCACCCGGAGGGATCCGGCTGGGTAAGCCAGAATTGATATGTTATTTTAAACATCCGGTAGACTAATTGATCGAACATGGGCGTGCGAAGATCTATATTGTTCTCTGCAATGCTCTTGATGATTCTCTTGAGGTAAGCCGAACATTTCTTGAAGAGAAGCTCATTCCCATCCGCAATATTAATAAGAGACGTGGTAATATCCGGAAACATGGATAAGTTTCGCGAAAGATATTCGCCACTCTGAGTAAGTATCGTGTCAATATAGTCGAACAGATAGTGTATAGCGCTGTCTTTTATATCATTACTTGATGCCAACCTGATAACATCAAAATAAATATGCAGCATCATGGAAAGAGCGGACAATCCGTCACGATGATGTTTGTTGCCTCGTTTTCCAGAAGAGGTTTGATCATGTGGGCAAGTCCTGTTGTCGTGCAGGAGGCCGCGGAAACGACCTGGTGTTTTT
>JQOA01000157.1 GCA_000753945.1 Smithella sp. D17
TACATCAGTCGCTCGTGCGTATTGGCGAAAGTCCTGTATGATTGAGGACATGCAACTGCATGGATACGCGGCAAAGACACAGACGGCTTATGTTGGTGCAGTCCGGGGATTGGCCAAGTATTATAAGCGCAATCCCGAAGACATCACACAGGAAGAAGTCCGGGCTTATTTCCTCTTGCTGACAATGGTCTGAGGATGACAGCGAGTATGTGGGTCTTTGCGCCGAATTTCCCAGCCTTAGCTGGCTTGCAAAAACGCCGGAGAAAGCATTAAGCGGAATACGTAAAGTCGTTGCCGATGTCGTGCGGGATATGCAAAAACATGGCGAAAGTGTTCCAGATCCTATCTCGTCCCGGCATTATAGCGGTAAATTTATGGTACGCGTCCCGCCGCAGGTTCATCAAAAACTCGCCATTCAGGCTGCCGAGTTCGGCGTAAGCCTTAATCGGCTTGCCAGCGCAAAACTCAGTCAATAAAATAGGCTTCTAACCGGTGCGTCTATATCGAAGCCTGCTGATTCATTCATCCTGTATTGAACCAGCTTAATCTTTTTCCCTTTCACTCTTCACTTAATTACTTAACTACTTAAAACTTAAAACTCTTAAATCAGCGCCAGGCTGTCAGCGACAGCCATGCCCGCGCGAGTCGGACGCAAAAAACCGTTCTTTAATTCCACGAGCTTATTTTTGATTAACGCGTCAATGATAGTTTTTTTATCCGCGAGCAAGTCAACGCCGTATTTAGCTTTATAACAATTCAAATCAATTCCGGCTTTGGTGCGCAAGCCAAGAAATAGTGCTTCCAGTTGCAGTTGCTCTGTGGAAAGAGTTTCCATATCTTCTACCGGCATTTTACCTTGAGCAATCTTATTTAAATACGTTTTAACGGCAGCTTTATTCCACCAGCGTTTGTTATTCAAAAAAGAATGTGCGGCAGGCCCCAGGCCCAGGTAAGGAATATGCTGCCAGTATTTCTGGTTGTGCCGGGATTTGAATTTATCAAGGCGTGCGAAGTTGGAAACTTCGTAGTGCATGTAACCGGCATTTTCCAGTTCTTCAGCGGTGGTTAAAAATAATTTGAGTTCCGTATTCTCATCGGGAAGATGCCAACCTTCGGAAGAATATTTTTTATAGAGGGGTGCTCTATCATCGAGTGAAAGCTGGTAACAGGAAATGTGTTCCGGCTTGAAAGAAACGGCTTTTTGTAAAGTATTCTTCCATGATTTGATGCTCAGGCCATGAACTCCATAAATCAAATCTATTCCCAGATTATCAAATCCGGCCGCTCTGGCTGCTTCGATTGCGGCAATCGCTTCTTTGGCTGAATGCCTGCGTCCCAGTAGTTGCAAAATTTTATCATCGAATGATTGAACGCCGATGTTCAAACGACTAATTCCCGACTTGCGCAACGTCTGGAAATATTCAAGCGACACATCGCCGGGATTGACTTCGATTGTAATTTCGGCTCGACGATTAATTTTGTAGTATTTATTTACTGTTGTAAGAATATCGTCAATTTGCTGAACAGAAAGAAGGGAAGGGGTGCCGCCACCGATATAGATGGTGTCAAATGATGAGAAGAAATTGCGGTAATATTTTATTTCTTTCTTTAACGCCGCAATGTATTCAGGAATAAGATGGATTGATTTAATCGAGTAAAAGCTGCAATAGCCGCATTTGCTGAGGCAAAATGGAATGTGAATGTAGAGCCCGGCCTGCGATTCTATGTCGTAATTAATTTTCATATCATTAGTGTTTTGAGTGTCCCCCGCTGGCGGGGGCAGGGGGTGGATGAATTAGTTTGTTTGAAATATTTATTCAATCAGTAAATTGAAAATACTTTATCCACCTCCGTCACTGCGTGACACCTCCGCCAGCGGAGGATAAGCAATGACATTATTATAGTGATGCCACCGTTACAAATGAGAGATAAAAGGTTTAGTCGGTATCCGACTTAAGAACCGCAAGGAAGGCGCTCTGCGGAATGCTCACGTTGCCAATCATCTTCATGCGCTTCTTGCCGGCTTTTTGTTTTTCCAGCAGTTTTCTTTTACGGGAAATATCACCGCCGTAACATTTTGCAATGACATCTTTGCGGAAAGCGCTGATGGTGCTGCGGGCGATAATTTCCGCACCGATGGCGCCCTGAATGGCAATTTTAAACATCTGGCGCGGTATCTCTTCTTTAAGTCGATCGCAGGCTAGAAGAGCTCGCGCACGTGCCCGATCGCGATGGACAATCTGCGAGAGAGCATCAACCTTTTCGCCATTAACCAGAATATCCATTAAAACCAGATTGCTTTCGCGAAAATCAATGATGTCGTAATCGAATGAACCATAACCCTGAGTAACGGATTTAAAACGGTCATAAAAATCATAGATGACTTCGGCGAGCGGCATTTCGTAAGATAACTCTAC
>JQOA01000158.1 GCA_000753945.1 Smithella sp. D17
CAATGATGAATCTCTTCATGGTCAAGACATCACGAAAGAAAGCCGCTTCCTCGACTGCCTGAACAAGATTCTTTTGACTCTGCAAGAAAACCTTGTAGGCATCCTGCAAAACGTTTTCCGGGACTATCGGGAAGGGCGCAAGCTCGACAGCGTTGAGTACCGACAAATTCCCGGCCTCCGCCGCCTTCAATAACAAATCGAACCGTGACGATTCCTCGCCACTCCTTAAAATCTCCCGAATCTCACTGAATAGAAGATCGCGCCGAAGGGCTTCAATGCTGTCAGGATCAACCGGCTTTAATCGCTTCGCCGCATCAAGTGCGTTTTCGGCAGCGGTAAAACTTTCTTCCAGGTCGTTTATTACGCCTGCCATTCCGTTCCAGAAATAGGCAATCGCTATCGCCAAAGCCTTTTGTAGCCGTGGAATCCTTTTGTCGGAGGGAATATCCTTGTCTATCAAGCGGGCTTTATCAATCGAATTATTCAAGTAAAACATTCTTTCCGCTGCCTTTTTGTAGAACGGCTCAAACTTCGCGCGGACGTCCGGCGAATCCGGATCGCTGGGTCTGTACTCGCTCAAAGCTTGAGGCATCCACTTGCGAAGCTCCGAATGAATAATGCTGTCTACTTCATGCAATTCCGGGTTTGCCGGAACAACTTCAATTTTTTCGTTTTCATTTCCCATGATAATTTCTCCTTTCATATTGGCCTTCTCCAATGAAGGCAGGTTCGTGGCGATATGCCTATTCTTGCCAATTTCTTATTCCCCGAAGAACACCGGCACAGCCATTTTCCCCAGCGACGGCTTAACCTCATCAATGGCCCGTTGCTGGAAAGCCTCATCGGTTTCCCCGGCCTTCCGGATGATCCGGTGTCCATTTCGGCTCCAGCACTGAATCGGCCCAGGCGGTTCAGCGTCAAGGCTCGCATCCTGAGGCGCAAGGAAAATACCATCGATCTTTTCCTCATCATCGGCGCAAATCTGACCTTCCAATGCTTCAATGCGCGTTTCTATTGTTCGCATGGCTCCCCCCCTTCAGGTGCAGGACGAACGAGCATGAAAAGCGGCCACGGATTATTTGCCCGTGCAATTCTTTCCTCTTCTGCCAGTTCTGCTTTTTCATCAACGGTCAACCCTTGAAGATAAAGAATCAACGGCTTAATCTGCCGCGTCTTCATGGCTTCCAACATTTCAATTCGTTTCTCGATTGTTCCCATTTTCAATCTCCCTTTCCAGACGCGACACCCGCGCCTCTAAGTCTGAATCTTTGATAACATCCTTCAACACCGAACATAAATAGCCCAACGTCCGCGCCTTAACCTCAGTAATCTTGTTGGTATCAAGATCGTTTAACACCCGCGCCATGAAGCGCCGGATGTCCCCTAGACTCTTCACCCTGATTTGAGTTTTTCGCCCGCCCCCCCCGGCCTCAGGACTTAAATCTTCACAGGATGTGCTTTTCACCGCCGTTTTCTTCACAAAATCACCTCCTTAAATACCTTGAATTGAACAACTTTCTGATAGTGTCTCACAATCCGTCATCCCACCATCAATGGTTTGAATGCAGAAACGCTCAAAGCCTTCTTCGTTTCCGAACATCCCGGCAATGATCCAGTCCCGCAGGTCTAAGCCACTTAATTTTGCCTCCGAAGGGTCTTTTCCCTTGAGGCATGGCCATCGCAGTGCTTTCTTGCCGTATGTGTCCACCCAAAACCTCCAGCTTGCTTTTGCGCCCGCTTCGTCGGTGTCCAGTGCAACGAGAATAATGTTTGCCGCCATCAATGCCTTGTGTATGATCGTGTCCGACTTTGCCTGCGCTGACCCCAGAGCAACAGCCGCGCACAAATCGCCCACTTCTTGATTCAGCAGAAGCCCATCAAGTTCGCTTTCGACAATGACAGCCGCCGCCGCCCGTTCAAGGCTCCATGTTGCTGGTGCCGTTCCTGATCCGCTTGCAATGACATAACGCGGCCCGTCGCCCGGATTATCGCGCCGAATCCGCAAGCGGTGAACATTGCCGTTGACAACCCAGGGGATGACAAGGCCCGCCGGTATCCATTGCCGCCGCTCCGCGCCATCGTCTTTAATGACAGGCTCAAGGCCCCAGAAAACTCGTGGTTCGTATTTGTCGGAAAGGTTAAGGCCCAGGCAAGCCTTTTTAATCGTCGCGTCATACAGACCTTTTTTCGTGCGTAGCCATGCCCGGATCGACTCACCCTGTGTTGACCATAGACAATCAATGGCTCCGTCAAGAAAAGTTCTTGCCCGCTCTTGCCATAATTCAGAAGGTGTCGTCGCCTCCCGTGGCTCCCATGCCGACGGTGCCGGACGTGAACCCTCGGACGAACGCGGCCCCGGATCATGTCCCAGATATTCACAAGCCTCAATGAATGAAAGCCCTCGCCGATCACGAAGCCATTGAACAGCATCGCCGTGCATATCGCAGCCAAAGCAATGGTATTTCCCGGCATCGGCATCCACAAGCAATGACGTTTCAGTTTTGCCTTCGTGAAATGGACACCGGCCCCGATATGTCGTCCCGTATTTTTTTAACTTCACGCCGTCGGCAGTTATTAAGTCAAGAATGTTCATTGTCTAATCGCCTCATAAAAAGCATTTATCGCTTGCATTGCCATATGACTGCCGCCCCTATCCGGATGAAACTCCATTGCCAACGTCCGATAAACCCGCTTCACGCGCTCCATATTCAAAGGCTCCGTGTCCAGTTCGTAGCCCGAAACGCGCCGGTGAATTTCCGCCCTTGCCGCCTCCCGAAGCTCCGGCTTTCCCGTCAAGGATTCAAAAAGCCAGGTCAAGTAAGACAGCGGCACTTCGTCAACGCGCCAGCCCTTAAATTTGCCAAAATTCAAGATCAAGGTTCATCCCTCAAAAAATTTAGCACCACTAATAGCACCACTATAAAAACAGGCTCTTTCAATAATAAATTCAATAACTTTGGTCTTTTTTGGTGCTATAGCACCCATATATATATCCCCCTCTATATAAGAAAAGACCAAAAAAAGGCACTTAACTCATTAAAATTAAAGGCGAATTGACGCGACAAAGTAGGTGGTGCTAAAGTTGGTGCTAAACTCATTTCAGCCCCCAAGCTTGTGCTTTTTTGTCAAACTGAATTTCTCTGCCATTGGTTAAATTTCTCATGGCATTTGTATAAACCCAGGTTCCAACCCGGCTATAATGGACAGCCCTTTTCAGTTCATAATCAGTTCGTGGCCCGGCGCCTAAAACCCGTCGAACTTTTTCTTCTACCTTTGCGACTGCTGAATCGGCATCGATAGGGTCGTGAAGCCGTCGAACCCGTAGCTGCCAGTTCATAAGGTCAATCACGTCCTGAACAATAGACTCGTCAACCTCACTTTTCCCGGCATTGACGGTTAAGAGGATCATGAAACGCAGGGCATAAGTGTCAAGGCGCTTCGTGTGAATTGATTGCTCAAGGTTTAAATACCACGATTCATAAAGCGCCCGCGCCCCCGGTGTTACGTCAAATTCCGGCGTAATTGACGCGGCCCTAAGGATTTTTCCCACGTCATTCTTCATGGTTTCCCATTCATGCACGGGAACCCGCCCCGGCATCGCATGAAGCCTTTTCCCCTGTCCAGGCACGATAAAAAGCCGATTAGTCATACCGATATCCTGAAATGCTGAATCCCAGCACCGTTCGTATGTCTCGATGGTGGAAGCGGCAAGGATTGACAAATAAGCATTGTTCAGGATGATTTCCCGATCTTTGGTATGACTTTCATAACGATTGGTTTCAAACAATGTGCAGACCATCGGTAGTAGTACCGATCCATCAACCTTTGACTTTCCGACGAAGGCTTTTAATTCGTCAAAGACCAAAAGAACATTTGCCGGCATTCCGTCGCTTGCGTCCTTCAGAAAGCGCCGCTGCAATCCCTCGGCACTCCCTACGCCGAAGCAAGCCTTAAAAGTGGAAATAGTGTTTAGAAAAAACGAAACTGTTTTTGAGATGGCCGTGCTTTTGCGGTCGTCGGCGCTCTCTCCCAGAATCACAGTATAAAGCCGTGCTTGCGGGTAAAGCTCCGTCTTCAAAGTATTTTGCAAAATGTTTCCCAGGCAGGTCAGATAGGCTATGAAGAAAAAATGCCGTGGCGGTTCCATGCACGCGCTCAAAACGCCGGCAAAGTAACCCGCCGCGCCAGTCATAATGTGAACGGGAAAGCTTAAAGGTGATCCGTTTTCTTTCCGTGGCGCGGCATCCTGTTCCGTGCCCGCATATTGTTGTCGCTCGGCCTCAACAGCCTCATTGACGGCGGAGAAAATTTGTTCGATTGTCATGGCTTAGCCCCCCCTATTTATTGCGCTTGGGAATGGCCTCGCTTCTTGCTTCCAAAAATTTCACGAACTCCGCGACGGGATAAGCAATTTTTCTTCCGCATCGGATTCGTCCAGCAGGCCCTTTACCTTGGCTATCTAAGTTCGCGAGATATTTCTCACCGATTAACCCGCCGGAAAATTTTTTCGCCTCGCATCGGGTAACCCAAGTACTCGACCACTTTTCCGCTAAATCAGATAATAAAGTTCTTTCCATTTTCGTACCTCCAAAAGTGTTTTGTTGTCCTTTTGGTGCCTATTTTAGGATGGATGAAGTAAGAAAAAAAACACAGATAACTAAAAAGATTTTTGCGTGAAAAATAAGAAGGGAAAACTTAAGAAATTATTTATTGTAACAAGCCCGCAAATCATCAAAGGTTCGGGGAATGATTTTATACCGATCACAAATCCATGCTTTTATGTCGCCGCGTTTCGGTTTGGGTGTGGTTTCGCGCTTGCGTTTTGCGTGTGGGTATTTCCATTGAGGCGCAAGGTTCCCGTC
>JQOA01000159.1 GCA_000753945.1 Smithella sp. D17
GCGATCAAGTTGCGATAATGCGACCATATAAGATTCCCAATATTCAGTAAAACTGCTATTGTGCAGATAAAAAAGATCGAACTGGTTTTAGACTACTTTTTTCATCGCGGCAATGGCTACTTCAATCTGATCATCATCTGGTTCACGGGTTGTAATCCGCTGCAGAGCGAGCCCGGGCCAACTCAATACTTGCACTAACTTAAACCGGCTGTACTTACCAGTGAAGCGGATAATTTCATAGGAAATACCGGCAACAACAGGCAGCAACAAAATTTTGTAAATAACCCGATGCAGAAAGTCCGGACGTCCTAAAAGCGAAAAAATCAGAACAGAAATAATCATCACAAAAAGAATAAAACTGGTGCCGCAGCGGGGATGACGTGTAGAATATTTTTTAACATTTTCAACGGTCAGTTCCTGGCCGTCTTCCCAGGCAAAAACTGTTTTATGTTCGGAGCCATGGTACATGTAAACGCGCCGCATATCCTTCATAAGCAGTGTGACGGATAGAAAAGCCAGAAAGATACCCAGACGGACGCAACCTTCCAGAATGTTGAGCACAACCAGACTGCCGACATAGACTTTGATTTTGGTAAAGAAAAAAGCGGGAACGACAACAAAGAAAAAAATGGCCACGGCAAAGCTCAAAACTAACGAAACATACATTTCCCAGCCCCGGGGCTTCTTCTTTTCTTCTTCCAAAGCAACATTCGCGGAAAACATCAAAAATTGAATGCCGATGATCATCATTTCGAACAACGTGATCGTCCCGCGGACAAACATCCAGCCCAGAGGTTTATAGCGCTTGGTAAGAGGAATATATTCACGTTCCTGAAAAACAATTTCCTTGTCCGGCCTTCGGACCGCCGCCGCGATTTTATTGCCGTGACGCATCATGACGCCTTCAATAATTGCCTGTCCGCCCGCAATATCTTCAGGATTTGGTTTGCAACCCATAATTTATTCACACCGTCCTCATTAATCGTTGAGCTTCCTTATAGTATTTCATCGGGGCTGTCAAATTGTTCATTGATCCGCCATATTGAAAATAGGGCACTTCAATCTTAAGCCGATCTACATTTCTTTTAGCAGCTGATTTGCCGCTGTAAGCATTGGATCCCACACCGGGCTGAAAGGCGGAGCATAGGCCAGATCGCATTGGCTGAATTCCTCAACGGTCATTTTCCGGTGTAAAGCCACAGCCGGCGCATTTATCCGGTGAGCCACGCCTTCTTTGCCCACCATTTGTACTCCCAGAAGTCTACCAGACTTTCGATCACCAATCATATAAACACCAATGGAGGTATTTCCCGGATGCGAGTGAGCACGGCTTCTGCCCGTGATTATAACCTCCGCAGGATCAAATCCCACTTCTTTTGACTCTGACATAGTAAGACCAGTGCGGGCAACCTGTAAATCAAATACTTTAAAAACGGCTGTGCCTACTATGCCTTCAAGTTCTATCTTCTTGCCAGTTATGTTGTCGGCTACCGCCCAGCCCGCGCGGTTTGCCCTTAGCGCAAGAGGAATCCATGTCTTTGTACCGGTCACTACGTGATAGGCATCAGCGCAGTCTCCTGCAGCATAGATGTTATCATCTGAAGTAAGAAGAGTTTTGTCCGCGGCAATTGAATCATCTGAATTTACCGAAATACCGGCGGACTTTGCAATTTGACTGTTAGGTGTAACACCGATAGCCACTACAACCATTTCGGCTTTTCGTTCCATGTCGGCACAGATGACATTAAGGTCATTGCCCGTCCTTTCAATGCGCTGAATTGCGTGTCCGTCATATATCCCTATTTTGTTGGTTTCCAGTTCTTTTCTGATCGTGTTGGAAAGCTTTTCATTCATCCAGGGCAAAAGAACAGGGCGCGATTTGACCATATCGACATCAATATTTCTGTTTCGAAGGCTCTCGCACATTTCCAATGCAATATATCCCATACCAATAATAACAGTTTTTTTTACATGAT